>NZ_LIRL01000816.1 GCF_001419795.1 Streptomyces niveiscabiei | reverse complement strand
GCGGGCGCGGTGGCCCGGCGCCCGACGAGCCGGGGTTCGTGCCGCGCGCGGTCGCGGGCGGCGGCGAACACCTGGCGCCCGCGCGCGAACTGGTTCAGTGCGGAGGCGAGCGTCCCGCCGGAGATCATCGCGTCGGCGGTCACGAAGCCGTCGACCCTGAGCGGCACCCCCTCGGGCAGCTGGCACACCGTGAAGTACGCGCCCAGGTCGTGCGGCACGGAGTCGAACCCGCACGCGTGCACGATCCGCGCCCCGGTCTCCCGCGCGCGGGCGTCGTGCCGCACATAGGTCAGGTCGACGAACTCGGGCTCCCCGGACAGGTCGAGACAGTCGGTGCCGTTGTCCGCGCACGCGGCGACCAGGTCGTCGCCGTAGGTCACGTACGGCCCGACGGTCGTGGCGACGACGCGGGCCTGCTCGGCGAGCGCCCGCAGGGACGCCGGGTCGGCGACGTCCGCGCGCAGCACCCCGACGCCCTCGCCGCCGGACAGCCGCTCGTGCAGCCGCTCCAGCTTGGCCCGGTCGCGCCCGGCGATCGCCCACCGCAGCCCCTCGGGGGCGTGCGCCGCGAGGTACTCCGCGGTGAGCGTGCCGACGAAGCCGGTGGCCCCGAACAGCACGACGTCGTAGGGACGGTCCGACTTCTTCGGCCTGCTCATGACACCCCTCGGGTCGTTGTCAGTGGCCGAGGCTAGCGTGGAGGGTGCGGCACTGATCAAGCACCCGGGCGGCCTAGTTTCCAAGCGCTTGCTCTTGTGCTCGACCGGAACACGTTCCTAGCATCGGCGGTGACGACAGCGAGGGGGCCGGATGACGACGGCAGGGCACGGACCGCTCGCCGGAGTGCGCGTGGTCGAGCTGGCCGGCATCGGCCCCGGCCCGTTCGCCGCGATGCTCCTGGCCGACCTCGGCGCCGACGTCGTCCGGGTGGACCGCCCCGGCCGCCCGGTGCTGGCGATCGACCCGGCGTACGACGTCACCAACCGGAACAAGCGCTCGGTGGTCGTCGACCTCAAGTCCCCGCAGGGCGCCGAGCGGGTGCTCGACCTGGCCGCCCGCGCGGACGTCCTCATCGAGGGCCTGCGCCCCGGAGTCGCCGAACGCCTCGGTGTGGGCCCGCAGGAGTGCCACGCCCGCAACCCCGCGCTGGTGTACGGCCGGATGACCGGCTGGGGCCAGGAAGGGCCCCTCGCACACCGCGCGGGCCACGACATCGCGTACATCGCCGTCACCGGCGCCCTCGGCATCACCGGCACCCCCGACCGGCCCCCGCCCGCCCCGGCGAACCTCCTCGGGGACTACGCGGGCGGCTCGCTCTACCTCGTCGTCGGCGTCCTCGCGGCACTGCACCACGCGCGCGCGACGGGCACCGGCCAGGTCGTGGACGCCGCGATCGTCGACGGCACCGCGCACCTGACGGCGATGCTCCACGGCATGCTCGCGGTCGGCGGCTGGCAGGACCGGCGCGCCGCCAACCTCCTGGACGGCGGCTGCCCGTACTACGGCACGTACGAGACCGCCGACGGCGGCCATATGGCGGTCGGCGCGCTGGAGCCGCAGTTCTACGACGAGTTCACCGCCCTCCTCGGCCTCGACGGCTTCGCGGACGCCCGCAAGGACCCGGCCCGCTGGCCCGCCCTGCGCGAGGCGGTCGCCGCCCGCTTCAGGTCCCGTACGCGGGACGAGTGGACGGCCCGCTTCGAGGGCTCCGACGCGTGCGTGGCACCCGTGCTGTCCCTGCGCGAGGCCCCGCACCACCCGCACCTCGCCGCGCGCGGCACCTTCACCGACCACGCCGGCATCAC
>NZ_LIRL01000815.1 GCF_001419795.1 Streptomyces niveiscabiei | reverse complement strand
CACCCACGTCGACCCACTCGACCAGCCCGGCGAGTTCACCGGCGAGCGTGTGCTCGTCGTAGCCGCGGATGAGGACCTCGGCGCGGCCGTCGGCCGTGGTGCCGCCCACCTGGAGCCGGTTGCCGAACGCCATCCGGAGGAGGTCGATCCCGTGGGGCACGCAGGTCGCCTGGATTGCGAGGGGCATGCGCCCGAGGTCGACCGCGTCGGCGATCTCGCGCCAGCTCGCGGCGAGGTCGAAGTCGTGGGGCCGGTGGACGGGATCGCCGGTCGGGTCGGCGGACGAGACGCGGTCGATGCGGAAGGTCCGCCGCCCGGCGTCGGTGTCGGAGACGAGGTACCACGAGGGGCCTTTGGCGACGATGCCCAGCGGGTGGACGGTCCGCTCGGTCTCGGCGCCTTTGCCGTCGACGTAGCCGAGCCGTACCTGTACGCCACGGATCACCGCGTCCTGGAGGGCGTCGAGGAAGCGGGGAGGCCGGTGCTCGACCCGGCTCGCCCCCCACCGCTGCGGGTCCGTGACGAGCGCCGCAGCCGCTGCCTCGGCCTGCCCCCGGAAGGGCTCCGGCAGGGCCTGGACGAGCTTGCGCAGAGCCGCTTTCACGGCCGGCGTCGCGGCGGAGGCCGGACCGGCGACCAGGAACAGGGCGCGGGCCTCGCTCGCGGTCAGCCCGGACAGATCGGTACGGGCGCCGCCCACGAGCCGCCAGCCGCCGCCCCGCCCCTGCACGGAGTACACGGGCACCCCGGCCATGGCCAGGGCGTCGAGGTCGCGGCGAGCGGTGCGCTCGGAGACCTCCAGTTCCCGGGCGACCTCCGCCGCCGTCACCTGCTCGCGGCGTTGCAGCAGGAGGAGGACGGCCACCAGCCGGTCGGTTCGCACGGGGGCGATATTTCCACGGAAACCGGTCATGGGGTGACCGGTTTCGGTCGCCAGGATGGTCGCATGACTTCAGCCGACTTTCCCGAGCCCACCCTCGTCCCGGTCAACGGCGTGGACCTCGAAGTGTTCGAGGCCGGCCGACAGCACGCGGGAAACCCCGTCGTCCTGTGCCACGGCTGGCCGGAGCACGCCTTCTCCTGGCGCCACCAGGTGCCCGCGCTGGTCGCGGCGGGCTACCACGTCATCGTCCCGAACCAGCGGGGGTACGGGAATTCGTCCCGTCCCGCCGACGTGGCGGCGTACGACATCGAGCACCTGACCGGCGATCTCGTCGGACTCCTCGATCACTACGGATACGACGACGCCACCTTCGTCGGCCACGACTGGGGTGCCATGGTCGTCTGGGGGCTGGCCCTGCTGCGTCCGGACCGTGTGAACAGAGTGATCAACCTGAGCCTGCCCTACCAGGAACGCGGCGAGAAGCCCTGGATCGCGTCCATGGAGGAGGCGTTCGGCGGTGACTTCTACTTCGTCCACTTCAACCGGCGACCAGGCATAGCGGACGCGGTGTTCGACGAGAACCCCGACCGGTTCCTCCGCAACCTGTACCGGAAGAACGAACCCCCCAGGGAACCCCGGCCGGGCATGGCGCTGATCGACCTCGCCAGAGCGGAGACACCGCTCGGCGAGCCCGTGATGAGCGACAGCGAACTGGCCGTCTACGTCTCCGCGTTCACGGCGTCAGGCTTCACCGGCGGTGTGAACTGGTACCGGAACCTCGACCGCGACTGGCACGTGCTGGAGGACGTGGACCCGGTCGTCCGGCAGCCCACGCTCATGATCTACGGCGACCGGGATGTGATCCAACGCCCGGAAAACCTGGCGGAGTTCGTGCCCCGGGTGGACGTGGTCGGCCTGGACTGCGGTCACTGGATCCAGCAGGAGAGGCCGGAGGAGACGAACCGGACGATCGTGGAATGGCTGGCACAACAGGACGCCATGTAGCTGGAAACGCCGCTCCTTGCGACGGCGTCCGGGGGATCGGCCTCGCCCTCTGGATCGGAACCGTCCGCTGCTGTACGGCCTGCTGCGGTCGTCCGGCCGCGGGTACCGTTCCGGCAGAGGCTCGACTCCACGGAATCGGACGGTTCGGCTATGGCGTATGAGTTGGAGGAGCAGGAGGCCATCGGCCTTCGTATCAAGCGGCGTCGGCTCGGTCTGGGCATGCCGCAGGCCGATCTCGCGGCGGCGGTGGGGAAGACGCAGGGATGGGTGTCCCGGGTCGAGAAGGGACGGATCGAGCTCGACCGGGCCGGACTCGTCAACTCCATCGCGGCGGCCCTGCACTGCCACCCCAATGATCTGATCTCCCGTCCCTACCTGGGGAGTTCGCCCGACGAGCAGTGGCAGCCGGCCGCCGCGTCGATCCTGCGGGAACTGCGCCGCTACGACCTCACCCCGGTGTTCGACGGCACTCCGCGTACGTCGGCGGAGCTGTGGTCCGACATGACCCGCCTGCACCGGCTCCGGGACGCCGCCGCGAACATCGCGGTCCTGCGGAGCCTGCCGGACTTCTTCCGGGAGGCGCATGCTCTGGCCGACAGGTCGCGGGGACACGAGCGGGAAGAGGCGTTCGGGATCTACGCGGTGTGCTGCAAGTTCGCGCACACCGCCGCGCACTCCCTCGGCCACCCGGAGCTGATCGCGGCGACGTGCGAGCGGGCGGCCTGGGCGTCCCGCCTGTCCGGTGACCCGGTACTGCCCGCCGTGGCCGACTGGATGCGCGTATGGGACATGTGGGCGACGGCCGACTGGTCCGACGCGATTGCCTTGGCGGACAAGGCGCTGCGGGGGATCGAGGCGGAGTACGAGGCGGGCAGCCCCCTCGCCGTCCGCGCCTGGGGGAGCCTCCAGCTGCGCGCGGCCGTCTCGGCGGCACGGGCGAGCAACCGCCCCGAGGCCGAGCACCGGATAGCGCTGGCGAGGCAGGCCGCCGACCGTACGGACCAGGAACCCGCTCCGGTGGCGGACCGGCACTCCCTGACGTTCTCGTCGGGGAACGTGACCGTCCACAGCATCAACGTGGCGCTGGAGATGAGCGACCAGACCCAGGCCCTGCGCCTGAACCGCGACGCCGACCCCGGCCGGCTCGAAGCGCTGCCGAACTCCCGGCGCGGCCATCACCGCATGGACCTCGCGCGGGCCCACCTGTGGGACGGCAACCGGCGCCAGGCGCTCACCGAACTCCGCGAGGCAGAGAGGATCGCCCCTCAGCTCGTACGCAACCACCCCATCGCCAGGGCTACCCTCCGGAAGATCGTCTACGCCGAACGAGCTTCCACGCGCCAGCAGTTGCGTGGCATGTCCAGCCGTTTTCACCTCGATGACCAGGACCTATTCGGCTGACGCATATTGAGGTCGCCCCCTGCTCGTACCTTTCCGAGCATGACGGCAGGAAGCACCCGCCCTGTCCCCGGCCCGCGCCGGAAACCCCGGCGCGGGGATCTCGCGTACGACACCGGAAGCGAGCGCATCGGTGTCGTGACGGCGTTGCCCGAGGACACCGGCACCGCCGCCTACCAGCTCGTCCCCGAGGACGGCGGCCACGGCTGGACCGCCCTCGGGAACAGGCTGGCACTCGTCGAGCCCGATCGGGAGGAGCACGCCATGACATTGACCGCGCCGGAGCCGACGGACACCGCCGTCGAACCACGAGACCCCAGGCAGTACGTCTCCCTGGAGGTCTGGGACCGTGAGATCCAACTCCTCATGCGGGACTACCCGTTCGACGAGGTGATGGCCACGCGGCTGTTCGGCGCCGCGATCTCCTATCTGATCACCGCGATCGAGAAGTGGGGTCAGGGGTTAGAGATGTGCTGCGGCCGGATCGTGGACATCGCCGTGCACGTGTTCATCCTCGACACCCGCAACTACCGGGAGTTCTGCGCCGCGCACTTCGACGGCCGCTTCCTGGAGCACATCCCGGAGATCGCCTTCAAGTACGACGGCTCCGTGGAGCGCACCGCCCGGATCATCGCGGACAACGGCTTCGCCGTGGACTGGAAGCTCTGGGAGGCGGACTACGCCAAGTGCGGACCGTGCCGTCCCGGAGAGGAATGCCACTGACAGGCAGGACCGGGTCAGGTCCACCCACACCCGGAGGCGCACACCGCGTCTCCGGGTTTCCTTTTGCCTGGCTATGAGCGGATAGCGGTATTCGCTCCCGCAGCGGAGGTCACGGGAGTAACTTGGCGCTCCACCAAGCCATATGACTCCCGGAGGCATCCCGTGTCCGGCTCAGCTCCCACCACCGCGCCCGAGTACTGGGACAAGTACCGTCCCGCTCTCCAAGAACCCCCTGCTGCGGCTCGCTTCGACTGGACCGGCTCGGACGACGGCGGTCCCGGCGCGGAACTCCTCAACTCCCCTGCCACAGCGCTGGACCTGGGTCCGGCGGAGGGGGAGAACGCCGCGTACCTCGCGAGCGACGGTACGGAAGTCGTCGCCGTGGACTTCTCCGCTGTCCAGGTCGGCCGGGCTCGCCGGTTCTGGTCCCACGTCACGGACCTGACGTTCGTCCACGCGGAGGCGTGCGCGTATCTCGCCGACGGGGAAAGGCAGTTCGACGCGATCTACTCGACGTGGGGTGCGGTGTGGTTCGTCGACCCCGACGAGTTGTTCCCTCTCGTACGGCAACGCCTGGCTCCCGCCGGTACGTTCGCGTTCTCCCACCGGGAGCCGGTCGCGGGGCAGTACGGCGCGCAGCGGATGGGAGGGAGGTGGCTGGAGGACAGGGAGAGCGAACTGACGGTGTGCCGTTGGCAGTACAGCGCGGAGCAGTGGACGGACATCCTGAAGCGACACGGGTTCACTGACGTGAGGGCACGGGTGTGGCCGAACAGGGAGAAGGGCGCTCTGGGAACGCTGATCGTCACCGCCCGGCCGTCCTGACCTCACCGCAGCAGCAGGACGCCGGGTGCGTGGGAGTCGAAGATGGTCACCAGCCAGTCGTACACGGTCTCGCCCCGCCCCTCGCGGGCGGCTGAGAGTTCCGCGCTGACCCGAGGGCGGTTCGTGGGGTGGCAGCGGGTGAGGCGGCGCTCCAACTGGCGGGCCGTTTCCGGGTGTCCGAGGTGTTCGCGGGATACGTCGTGGTGGTGCCACTCGATGAGGTAGTCGCCGTCGTCGGGGGTGCCGAAGCCGCCGCGCAGGCAGTCGACCAGGGCGTCGAGGTTGCCGCCGAAGTATCCGCCGGGTCCGTTGACGGCTTCGCCGAGGGTGCGCCAGAAGTCGTCGAGGGTGTGGATCTGGGTGCCGTCGAGGACGTAGGTGCGGGTCACTTGACGGAGTCGACGAAGGTGTTCCAGGAGGCGGCGGTGAAGAGGAGGGCGCCGAGGGAGGGGTCTTTGCTGTCGCGGACGGGGACGAGG
>NZ_LIRL01000814.1 GCF_001419795.1 Streptomyces niveiscabiei | reverse complement strand
ACCCGGTAGCGACCGACACCGCATCCGGCCGAGCAGCCAGCAGAGCCCCCTGCACCCACTCCTGCCAGGGATACAGCTCCGCGTCGCAAGCCCCCACCACCAACGCCCGCCCCTCAGCGGCCTTCAGCACCTCGGCCACCACCGCTTCCCCGTCCTCCGGTTCCCCGGCGACAGCCACCCCGTCGGCCGTCGGATCGACCTCCCGCACCGCGCTCACCAAGCTCTCCCCGCCCCAGTTCAGCGCGGGATGCGGCCGAGGAAACAGATCCACGACATACGCGCCCTCGACCGGGGACACCAACTCCCCCTTGTGGACGGCCCGTCGAGCGGCCACCAGCCCCGCGTCCCACGTGGCGATCTCCCCCGGCACCACAGGCACCCCGTACCGCGAGACAAGCCCCTGCACGCGCGACGCGGCCTCGAACACCCGCTCTTCGCTCAACGACCCGTCGGCCAGTGCCCCCAGTACGGCGTCCCGGCAGGCGAGAGTCGTGGCCAACTCGGGTACGGCCACGATGACTTGATCGGCCCCGGCCGCCAGAGCCAGCCGGGCCCCCGCGGCCTCCCCGTACCGGTCGGCGATGGCCTTCATCTCCAGCGCGTCACTGACCAGCACCCCCTCGAACCCGAGCTCTCCCCGCAGCAACTCCCCGAGCACGTAAGGGCTGAGCGTCGCGGGCAGCGCGGCGTCCAGCGCGGGGAACACGACATGCGCGCTCATCAGCATCGGCACCCCCGCCTCGATGGCGGCCCGGAACGGCGCGAGGTCCAGCTCTTCGTACGCCCGGGGATCGACGGCGAGTTCGTAGTGGCTGTCGGTGACGGTTCCTCCGTGCCCGGGGAAGTGCTTCGCGCAGGAGGCCACCCCCCGGGCCTCGGTCGCCGAGATCCAGGCCCGCAGATGCCGGGCGACCAGCTCGGGGTCGCCGCCGAAGGCCCGCGTACGGACGATGGGGTTCTCCCCACGATGCTGGAGGTCGGCGACGGGCGCGTACGAGGCGCTGATCCCGAGGCTCGCGAGGTGCGCGGCGAGGGCGTCGGCGCAGTCGGCGGTCAGGGAGGGGTCGTCGACGACGCCGAGGGCGTAGTTCCCGGGCACCTCGGGCGCCCCGGCGGTGACGAGGTGCCCGATCCCTCCGCCTTCGTTGTCGATGCCGATCAGCAGATCGCCCCGCAGCGCGCGCAGCGCGGAGGTCAACGCGCGCACCTGGTCGGCGTCCCGGATGTTGCGGGTGAACAGGATGACCCCGCCGAGCCCGCGCTCGATCAGCTTCTTGAGGTCGTCGGGCACGGTGGTCGTACCGGCGAATCCGGCGACGAGGCAGCGGTGGGCGGCCTCGTCGAGGGCGGCGGGCAGAGCGGGGCTCGCAAGAGGGGTCACCCCCGGAATCCTCTGGCTCACAGAACCGAAAGTCAACAGAGGATCGGATTTACTCATTCAAGAGAAGGGGGCCTCTCCGCAGACCGGCCGGAGAGGCCCCCTCGCTTCACCTCACGCGCCTACTCGGCCGCGCCCTTCTTCCGCGAGCGGTTCGCGAAGAACACCGCGCCCGCCCCGATCGCGACGACTGCGGCGGCACCGCCCGCGATCGGCCCGACCGGCGTGCTCGACCCGGTCTCGGCCAGCGGCGGCGTCGACTCGCTCGGCGACGGCGTGGGCGTCGGGGTGGCCGGCGGCGTCGAGGTCAGCGGCGGCACGTCCGGGGTGGTCGGCGGGGTCTCGGAGACCGGCGTGGTCGGCGGCGCGGCGGGCGGCGTCGTCTCCGTGGCGGGCGGCGTGGTCTCGCCGGCGGGGGGCGTGCTGGGCGGGGTGCTCGGCGGCGTGCTCGGCGCCGGCGGCGTCGACGGCGCGCACTCCTTGTCGCCGCCGTTCCACGCGGCTATCAGGTGGTTCGGCGTGACGACGTTCCCGGGCTGGTAGGGCGCGGGCCCGTGGCCCTCGCCGGTGCCGCCGTCGTAGGTGACGTCGTCGCCGTAGAGGTCGATCTGGCCGTAGCAGTCCGGCGTCTTCACGTTCAGCTTCTGCCAGGTGCGGCCGGAGTCGTCCTGGCCGGCGACGTCGTCCTTGCCGAGGTAGACGGTGGCCTTCTCGACGAGGGTCTGCTTGCCGGAGGTGGCCCAGCTCGGGCCTTCCGTCGTGTACTCGGCGAGCGAGACGGGGTACTTGCAGTCCGCGCCGACCTGCTGGCCGGGCGCGAGCCGGACCTCGACCTTGTCGAGGCCGGAGTTCCAGGTGCGGAAGCCGCCGGTGGAGGTCCAGTCGCCGCCTTCGAGGCGGTACTGGATGGTGGCGGAGGAGCAGCCGGCGCCGGTCGTGGCGCTCGCCTCGGTGGCCGCGAGGAGGGGTGCGGCGGAGGCTGCGAAGGCGGTCGCTGCGAGCAGCGCCAGGCTTCTTGAGTACTGCGTACGGGACAAAGTGAGCCTCTGTGCAGTCGTTCGTGTGGGAGGTGGTTCTCGATGCGAGGGCTCGACGCGGGCGGAGGCGTCCGCGGAGAGGTTGGTCGAATGATGATTCACTTTCACAACTTCCGTCAATTCAGTGCCACTTACCCTTACGTAAAATGGGTGTCAACCCTCAGCCGCCGGCCCTCAGCCGTCAGCTCACGGCGGGGAGCCCCGGCCCGGCGCAGCGGACGTCCGCCGGGGGGACGTCGCCGTCCAGCAGGTACGCGGCCACCGCCTCGTCGACGCACGCGTTGCCCCGGCTCGCGAACACGCCGTGCGAGTAGTCGTCGTCGAGGGTGACGATCCGCGAGCCCGGCAGGAGGCGGCGCAGGGCGTGGGCGCCCTCGGCGGGGGTGACGGGGTCGTGCGCGGAGGCGACGAGCAGCAGCGGCGGGGCGTCGGGGCTGCCGAGCGGTGTGCGGTGGGCGGGGCGGTGGTGCCAGTACGCGCAGGCCGCCGCTTCCAGGC
>NZ_LIRL01000813.1 GCF_001419795.1 Streptomyces niveiscabiei | reverse complement strand
CGGCACGCGCGCGCTGAACGCGGCCCTCAAGGAGCGCCTGAACCCTGGCCCGGGACGGTTCGCCGGGTACGACCCGGGCGACCTGGTCGCCTACGCCCCCGCGCCCGGCCGCACGGTCCCGGGCCGGGTCGTGGGCGCCGACGCGGACGGCCTACGCATCACCTGCGCCGGCACCGCCGTCCTCGTACCGAAGGACCGTGTCGAGCAGACCCTGCGGCACGGCTGGGCGCTGACCGCGCACCAGGCGGCGGGCGCGCGCTGGCCGGCGGCGGTCGTGGTGCTGCCCGGGGACGCGGCGCAGGCGCTGTCGCGGGCGTGGGTGTACACGGCGTTCAGCCGCCCCGAGCGGCACCTGTCGGTCGTCCACGGCGTGGAACAGGCCCTCCCGCACGCGGTCGCCGAGGTCCTGCCGAAGCCGCGGACGACCCGGCTGCCGGTGCTGCTGCGCGGACAGGTGCCGGTGGCGGCGGGGTAACCAGCGGGGCAGTACGGACCGGAGCGCGCGAAGGGCGCGGAGGGAGAACCCCCGCGCCCTTCACCATGAGCACCCGCACCGCCGGCCTCTCGCGAGACCGCGCCGCGAACGCCCGCTACCGCCGGTCCGCGTCCAGCGGCTCCAGATCCTCCACGTCCTCCACATCGACCTCGTCGACATCGACCACGTCCACGTCATCGACCCCGTCGACGTCATCCACCTCGTCCTCCTCGAAGTCCTCGTCCTCCGACTCCTCGTCGAAGACCGCGCTGACGTCGAAGCGGCAGACGACCCGCTGGGGGTCGGCCTGGTCGAAGGGGGACTCCAGCCATTCGCCGGGGTCGGCCGGGTCGTCGGCGGCGACCACCCAGAGCGTCGAGTCGCCCTCCTCCAGGCCGAACTCCTTGTGCCGGGAGGCGATCTCGTCGGGCTCGTACTCGCCGAAGAGGATGCCGAGGGCGCCGTGGACGGTGCTCGCGGTGTCCTCGCCGCCGTCGTACTCGGCCGCCTCGACCCGCTGGGCCTGCGCGAGGAGCCGCTGGGGTTCGGCGACCGCGTAGTCGCGGCGGATCAGCACGCTCAGGGCGTTCGGCTCCTCCGGGCCCGCGTACGGCGGGAGGGAGTCGTCGGTGCCGGGGATCTCGAAGGGGGTGACCTCGTCGTACCGGTCGTAGAGCAGTTCGTCGTACGTCTCCGCCGCAGCGGCCAGTTCGTTGAACGCCTCGTAGACGGCCGGGTCGTCCTCACCCGACCGGCGTTCGACCGCGGCCAGGTGGCGGTCGAGCGCGGTCTTGACCGCCTCGGCGGCGGCGCGTACCTCGGCAGCGGTGGGCTGCGCAGCATCAGACATAGTGCAGACGCTATCCGTACGAGGCCCCAGCCCGCACAATAGATGCGATGCCGGAATACGAATTTGTCGACGTGTACGTACCGCGCGGGGTCTCCCGCAAGGAGGCGGCACGTCTGCTGACGGACCATGCCGAGTACGGTCACTGGGAGTTGCACCGTCTGAGCCTCATGCGGGACGGCAGCCGCAGGGTGCGGTTGCGGCGGCGGATCATCCGCCAGGTACGGGCCACGTGGTGAGCTGAAACGCAGACGAGGGGGACTAAGGGGACGAAGGGGACGGGCAGGACGACGGAGCGGGCCCCGCCGGGTCGGGGTCCGCTCCGTCGCGCTGTACGCGCGGGGTGATCCGTGTGGTCGGGATCACCCTCGCGTTTTCACGGCAGTTGACGTGTTCCGTGCCGCTTTGCCGTGGTTTTCGCGGCCGTTGCCTCAGCTTGGCCGAAGATCGCCGTCAGACGGACGTGTTCCTCCGGCGGTAGAGCAGCGCACCGGCGACGAGCATGCCCGCGCCGGCCGGGAGGGCGAGCCCCAGGGGGAGTTCGGCACCCGTGCTCGCCAGTTCCCCGGAGACGGTGGGGGGTTGGGCGGAGG
>NZ_LIRL01000812.1 GCF_001419795.1 Streptomyces niveiscabiei | reverse complement strand
GCCCTCCGCCTACCCGCCGCGTCCCCCGTATCCGCCGCCCGGCGGGGATCCCGGAGAGTCCGACGACGCGCTCGCGGCGGGTAGGCGGAGGGCACTGGGCTGATCCTTCGGTGCGGAACGGTGCGACCGGCCGGACCTCGGCGCACGGTAGTTCACCATTGCACAACTTAGTCGCGTGCAACAAGGCAAGAGGAACGGCGCCTATCGCTTTTCGACGAAAGTCGAAACATCCTCAACTCCGGCTGGGGAAGCGGGATTTCAACACACCGTTGAAACGGACCGCGCCAGAGGGCCGACACACCCGGTTTCGGCCACACCCCGTGTGAATCAAGCGCCCGCGCCTCACCTCCCCCACACACTCCCGCCGCCCCGGGACACGCGTTCAACTGGGAAGTGGCCCTCCTCGGGGTCCTCGCGTGGGACGGCGGCTCTCCCGCGCGAGCCACGGCCGCCGGCCCGGCCCCTTCCCGCACCGGCCGGCGGCCCAAGCTCCCGAAGAACAGCTCAGACGGTCATATCTGCCACGACCGCAGCCGGTCCGCCGCCCCGTACACATCCGCCTTCCCGGACATCAGGTCCCGGGCGAGATCCACTAACGCCCCGTACGGCGGATCGATCCCGGCGCCGCTGACGTACATGTACGACACGGCCGTCGCGCAGGCGAACCGCGCGTTGGCGGCGGGGAGGGGTTTGAGGACGGCGAGCGTGTGCAGGAGGGCCGCCGCGCGCCACGCCGGGTCCGAGTCGACGCCGAGGCGCGGCGGGTCGACGCGGTGCCGGGCGACGGCGGCGACGAGCGCGGAGAAGTCGTCGACGGTCGGCTGGTCCGGAAGGACCTCCTCGTGGCGCTGGAGCAGCCACGGTACGTCGATATGGATGACGGTCGTCACCGGCGGACCGACCTGCCCCTCGCCCGGGCGGGGCTCTCGTCGTCGGGGAAGGCCGCCGCGAATTCGTCGGCGTGGGCGGCGAAGAACGTCCGGAACGCCGCCGCGCCTTCCTGGAGCGCCCGGTGCCGGGCGATGTCCGCCGCTGCGGCCTCGCGGACGAGCGCCTTCATCGACGTCCCGCGCTCCTTGGCGATCTGCCGCAGGTCCTCCAGCTCGCGTTCGCTGAACTCCACATTGAGGGCTGGCATACCCCTCACGGTACCGCTCGGGTACTTACCCGTAAATATCCCCAGGTCACCCAGGTGCCCGAGCGGTACCGGAGGCGTACAGACGTTCTTACATCCGGGAGACCTCTACCCCTGGTCGGCGACGAAGGACGCGAGCCGGGTCAGCGCCGCGTTCCAGTTGACGGCCGTCTCGTTCGTCGACCAGGACTGGATGTCGTCGATGAAGCAGAACTGGCCGACGCAGCCCTGGAGTTTGCTCTGCGCGTACGGGTCCTGGATCGACGAGTTGGGACCGCCGGCGAGCGTCCCGGCGGGCGGCGACGGCAGCTTCGGGTCGAGCTGGTTGGCGTACCAGCGGCTGTGCTGCCGATGCGCGTTGACCTCGCCGTAGCCGGTGACGTACGACATGTTCAGCGCGTTGCGGCCGAGCACGTAGTCCATGCTCTGCACGGCGCCGTCGCGGTATTTGGAGGCGCCGGTGATGTCGTACGCGCTCGCGATGACGACGGCGTTGTTGATCACCTGGTGCGCGGAGCCCCAGTCGTACATGTTGTTGTTGGGCGCGTACGGCATGCCGTACGACTGGCCCGCGAGGGTGGCGAGGTAGCCGTCGGCGCCCTTCACGACGGACGCGCGGACCTTGTCGCGGCCGGGGAGCTTGCTGGGGACGAGGGCGAGGTCGAGGCGTCCGGCGGCGGCCGTGCCGCCCCAGTCGAAGCTGACGGGGCCGAAGACGTCGGCCGTGTGGAGCGGGGAGGTGAGGACGGAGTCCGCGAACTGCTTCTCGCCGGTGGTGAGATACAGCTCGGCGGCGGCCCAGTAGAACTCGTCGGTGACGTTGTTGTCGCTGTAAGCGCCGCCGCCCGTACCGTCGTTGGGGTCGGCGTACATCGCCGGGTGGGCCTGCGCGGCCGTCCACGCCTTGCGGGCGGCGGTCAGGGCCTTCGCGGCGAACGCCTTGTCGTACGGCTTGTAGAGGCGGGCCGCCTGGGCGGCTGCCGCCGCGAGGTTGAGGGTGGCGGCGGTGGACGGCGGGTGCAGTTCACGCTTCTGCGGGTCGTCACTCGGCAGCAGCGGGAGGCCGGTCCAGTTCTCGTCGTGGATCTTGTGGTGGGCCATCCCGGCGAGCGACTGCCCGTCCGGGACCTGCATCTTCAGCAGGAAGTCCAGCTGCCAGCGCGCCTCGTCGAGGACGTCGGGGACCTTGTTGCCGCTCTCGGGGAGCACGAGCTGCCCGTCGCCGAGACGGGCCGGCGTGCCGGTGCGGGCGTGCAGGGAACGCTCGTAGGTGCTGAGCACCTCCCACACCGAAATGCCGCCGTTCACCACGTACTTGCCGTGGTCCCCGGCGTCGTACCAGCCGCCGCTGACGTCCAGCGTGTAGTCGCAGACGCCGGGCTGGCAGGGTACGGAGGTGTCGCCCTGGTTGGGCGCGGTGCCGACGTGTCCGGCCGCCCTGCCGTAGCCGGGGCGCAGGTCGTCGCGGATCGGTATGCCGCTGCGCTGCGTGTAGTAGTACTTCACGGCGTCGCGGCTGAGCTTCTCGTAGGCGGCCTTGCCGATGTCGAACGGGCGGCTGGTCTCGCCGTCGGCGGTGAGCGTGAAGCCGGTGCCGGGCTTGCGGTAGGCGCCGAAGTCGACGGTGTGGACGTTCTGCGCGGAGGAGACGTCGGTGCCGCGCGGTACGGTCCAGCCGTGCGCGACCGTCTTCCCGGCCGCGTTCTTCAGCTGCCACGGCAGCCGGGTCGTCGCGTCGGTCACGAGGGTCGCGTTCTTGGGCCCGGCGGGTAGGTAGGCGACCTGGTTGACGCGCACGCGCGGCCCGGTGTCCGGCTCGTACACCTCCGGCGGCACCCCGCCGAGCAGCGACACGTCGTCCACACAGAACCGCCAGGCGTCCGCGCTGCCGCCGACCTGGAAGGCGACCTGCGCCTGCGCGGTGTCGACGGGCGAGGTGAAGGTGTAGGAGTACGAGCCGTCGGCCTCGGTGAGGACCGGGCTCGCCTCCTGCCAGGTGTCGTACGGGGAGACGGCGAGGCCGACGATCGCGCGGACCACGTGCCCCTCGGCGACGCCGGACGCCTTGAAGGAGAAGCGGTAGGTCTCGCCCTTGACGAGGGCGATGTCGTTCTGGCCGATCCCGGAGTCCCAGCGGTTGACGGTGCCGCCGGGGACGTCGGCGCACAGGCGTCCGTCGGCGGGGACGGTGGTGACGTTGCTGGTCCACCAGGGGGCGGTGCCGTTGTCGAAGCCGCCGTTCTTGACCTGCTCGACCTCGTCGGCTCCGGCGGGCGCGGCGGGCAGCGCGACCAGGGCGCCGCCGAGCAGGGCGGCCAGAGTCAGCAGGCTCGTTCTGCGTCGTCGTTTCACGTCATGGCTCCTCGGAGAGACGCCCCCCACGGAATGGGAGCGCTCCCATATAGCGGACGGGCCGCCCATGCTTGTTGCCCTCACGTCACTGCGTCAACGGTCCGGACAGAACAGATTCCTGTCCGGACCGCCGAAGGCCGGTTGTACGGTGTCCCGTTGGCCGACTACGCCGCGAACTTGGCGACCCTGACCGCCCCTTGGGCCTCACCCGGCCGCGCGCTCGTGAACGTGAGCTTCACGCGCGATCCCCGCAGCGCCCCGAACGTGATCACGGACGGCGCGTCGGAGGCGGTGGCCCACTGGACGTCGACTCCCGTGGCGGGTACGTACGTTCGCCCGTCCCACACCTCGACCTCGACGCTCTTCGGGAGGCTGTGCCCGGCGTCGACGGTGAACGACACCTCGACCCGGTCGAAGTCCCGCACCCTGCCGTAGTCCACCGCCAGCCAGTCCGCCGCCCGCGCCCCGCTGAACGCCGGCAGCAGCGCGGTGGCCGCCTTGAGGAACCCGTTGGACCAGCCGGTGGCGGGGTTGCCGTCGAGCACGGCGGCCGGGAGGGTGTCAGGCCGGCCGGAGTAACTGGCGTCGGCGTACGGATAGGTGGGCGCCTCGGGGTGTTCCGGCACGAACGCGGGCGCCGGGGTCGCGGACGCCGAGCGCGCCCAGGTCGTGCGCACGGAGACCGTGCCCTTCCTGAGCCCCTCCCCCGTCGCCGTCACCTTCAGCGTCCCGGGTTCGCCGCCCGAGCGGACGATGGCAAGTGCCTTGCCGTGGAAGGCGGTTCGGGTGCTCGCCTGATATTTTTCGGCGCTCTCCTGGCGTCCGTTGTCGAGGCCGGCGAGGGAGCCGCCGTCGACGGTGAACGTCAGCAGGTGCTCGGCGCCGGGGACGACGGTCCCGCGCGCGTCGACCACTTCGGCGGTGACGAAGACGTGGGAACGGCCGTCGGCGGGGAGGGACTTGCGGTCGGCGGTGAGGCGTACCGCGTGCGGGGCGCCGGCCGTGCGCAGGACGTCGGTCGCGACGACCTTGCCGCCCCGCCGGGCGACCGCCTTCAACTCGCCCTCCTCGAAGGGGACTTTCCAGGTGAGGTGCAGTTTGCCCGCGCTGCCGTTGGGGCTTGTGTAACTCCCCGGGTACGGGCCGTCGGTGAACGTCTTGTCGTCGCCGGTCGCCTCGGTCGTCTCCAGGTAGGCGCGGCCGTCCACGGTCTTCTTCACGTCGAACGACCGCACCCCCAACGACCGGCCGTTCAGGAAGAGTTCGACGTCCGGGACGTTCGCGTAGGCCCACACCTCGACGGTCTCCCCCGCCGTGTGGTTCCAGCTCATCGGCAGCAGGTGGACCATGGGCTCGCTCACCCACTGGCTGCGGAAGAGGTGGTACATGTCCTTGGGGAACCCGGCGGTGTCGACCGCGCCGAAGAACGACGCCTTCACCGGGAACACGTCGTACGGGGTGGGCTCGCCGATGTAGTCGATGCCGGACCACAGGAACTGCCCGGCGAACCACTTCCGGTCGCGGTCCTTCTTGTGGCCGTACTCGCCGCTCATCGTCCAGGAGGCGAGGTTGTTGTCGTAGGAGGAGGTCGCGCGCTTGCCGGGGGTGTAATTCTCGCCGGTGTTGAGGTGCTCGGGTTCCTGGTAGGCGCCGCGAGTCGACGTCTCCGACGAGGACTCCGACTCGAAGAGGAACAGGTGCGGGTAGCGGGCGTGGAGGGCGTCGACCGACTTCGCGGTGTTGTAGTTGAGGCCGAGGCCGTCGAGTTTGGCGAGGATCAGGTCGGCGGGGGTGCCGGGGGCGGGGACGCTGCGGTGGCGGTGCGAGCCGATGACGACGGGGCGCGTCGTGTCGTGCGCCTTGATGCCGGCGATGAGGCGGTCGGCGATCGTCAGGCCCGCCGTGGAGGTGAACTCGGTGATCTCGTTGCCGATCGACCACATCACGACGGCCGGGGAGTTGCGGGCCGCGAGGACCATCTCGGCGATGTCGCGGTCGGACCACTCGTCGAAGAAACGGCCGTAGTCGTAGCGGGTCTTGGGGGTCTTCCAGCAGTCGAACGCCTCCACCAGCATCACGATCCCGAGCTCCTCGCAGATGCGGATCATCTCCGTGGAGGGCGGGTTGTGGGAGGTGCGGAAGGCGTTGACGCCCATCGACTTCATGATGGTCATCTGCCGCCGGATCGCGTCCGCGCTGACGGCCGCGCCGAGCGCGCCGAGGTCGTGGTGGAGGTCGACGCCCTTCAACTTGGCGTGCCTGCCGTTGAGTTCGAAGCCCTCGTCGGGGTCGACGCGGAAGGTGCGGATGCCGAAGACCGTGCCGTAGGTGTCGACCACCTTGCCCTGGATACGGAGTTCGGTCTCCAGGCGGTAGCGGTGCGGGTCCGTGAAGTCCCAGCGCTTCGGGTCGGGGACGACGGCGGTGTGGGCCTCGGTCGCGGTGCCGGCGACGGTCACCGTGGATGTCGTACGGGCGACCGTGCGGCCGTTGGGAGCGACGATCCGGGAGGTGATCTCGACGTCCTGCGGGGTGCCGGAGGTGTTGGCGACCGTCGTGCGGATCTCGACTCTCGCGCGGTCGGCGGTGATCTCGGGGGTGGTGACGTGGGTGCCCCAGCGGGGGACGTGGACCGGGTCGGTGACGATCAGGCGGGCCTCGCGGTAGATGCCGCTGCCGGAGTACCAGCGGCTGCTGGGGAGGCGGTTGCGGACGCGGACGGCGAGGACGTTCTCGGTGGTGCCGTCGGCGTGGAGGTGCCCGGTGAGGTCGTAGGCGAAGCCGGTGTAGCCGTAGGGGTGGGTGCCGAGTTCGGTGCCGTTCACGAAGACCGTGGAGTCCATGTAGACGCCGTCGAACTCGACGGAGATCCGTTTCCCGGCGTAGGCGCTCGGCACGGTGAAGGAGAGGCGGTACCAGCCGAGGCCGCCGGGGAAGAAGCCGGTGCCGCTGGTGGTGCCGTTCTCGGTGGTGGGGGCCAGTTCGATGGACCAGTCGTGGGGGACGGCGATCTCGCGCCAGGCGGTGTCGTCGTACGCGGGGTCGGCGGCGCGGTCGTAGGCGCCGGTCGGGTCGGTGATCCCGCCGGGGTTGACCAGCGCGAAGCACCAGCCGTCGCGCAGGGGGAGGGTGTGGCGGCCCGGGG
>NZ_LIRL01000811.1 GCF_001419795.1 Streptomyces niveiscabiei | reverse complement strand
CACCTCGCGCGCCTCGCCCCGCCAGGACAGCACGACCGGCTCCGCCCGCCCGTACAGCGCCTCCAGCTTCTCGTTGAGCTGCCTGAGGATGTCCTCCAGGTCGGCGGTGAGTTCCTGAAGTGCCGTGAACGACACGGTGATCGGCTCGTCCGACATGTCTCCCCCTGCTGCCATGGTGATCAGTACGCGTCGAGCGTGCTGCGCGAAGTCTCCGACGGGGCCTGCGAGTTGGGCGTGGACAGCCGCGCGACCTCACTCGCGACGTCCACCTGCACGGCGCGGATCCGCTCCAGCACGTCGAGGTCGGTGGCGGAGAACCCGTCCCGGCTCAGCCGTACGGCCTCGGCGAGCAGCTTCACGACTTCGCGAATGCGTACGGCGTCCTCGGTGGCGGCGCGGTGAAACTCCCGGTACGCGGCCCCGGCGGGCCCCCGCCACCCGGCCTCGATCCGGTCGACGATCGCGTCCATCCTCACGACCTGGCCATCAAGGTGGTCCCGCATGTCGTCGAGGTCGTTCGCGAGCCGCGACAACTCATCCCGCGTCGCTTTCAGATCCGGGGTCCCCACACGCCCTCCCTACGGTGCCGGGGAGTGATGGTACGGCGTGAGCTTAAAGGGGAGGTGAAACGCTGCCCCCCGGAAGCCGTCCGCGCGCATCTCAGCCGGCGGCCGGTGGGCGTCGACGGCGGCCCGGACGTCCCGCTGAATTCTCGGATCAGTTCCGGGCTGTGGCGATCACCTGCAACAGGATCACCGCGTGCGCGAAAACACAGATGCCCCAGGCGGAAGCCCCTCGCATTCCGTGCCGGAAAACTGTCGTCCAACCGGCCACCAGCAAGGTCACGGACAATGCGATGGAGATCCAGGAAAGTTCGCGCCAGGGCGTGGACAGGTCGGTGAAGAATCCGAGAGTCGCAGCGGGGATGAGTGCCAGCAGGGAAAGAACCCAACTGCCCTCCCCCGCGCCACGAGCGGTGTCGGAGGTGGTGCCGGTCATCCGACGCTCCGTTCTGAGAAAACCCCGACGGGCAACCTGAAAAGGCGCGACGTCTCGAATAGCGGGACGCCGGGCATGTCCGAACATTACCGAGAAGACGATCACTTCACCATCGTGGAATCAGCCAGAGAGGGTGCACCGAAACGGATTGCCGTTACGTTACTTGGCCGAAAACGCTTCGAGGAGCGAGGTCCAAGCGGAGGGGGTGAGGTGGAGGAGGGGGCCGGTGGGGTTCTTCGAGTCGCGGACGGCGATGGTGCCGGGGATGTTGCGGGCGACCTCGACACAGTGCTGACCGTCATTGCCGCCGCTGTAGCTGGACTTGACGAACTCGAACGCGGCCACCTCGACTACATCTCCTTCAGGATCCCCTCGATCAGCTTGACCGAGTTCCGCTGCGCGAGGCTCACCCGTGCGATCCGGTCGAAGAGCCCGTTGTGCTGGTCGGCATCAGTATCGCTCTCCAGCCAGACCGACGACGAACTGGTGTCCACGTGCACCACGTCCAGCGCGCCGGGTTCAGCGAACGACACGATGGTGAAGGCGCCGGTCATACCGGCGTGAGCACCCACGTGGAAGGGCAGCACCTGCAACTTCACGTTCGGCCGTCCCGCCATGTCCCGCAGGTGCTCCAACTGTGCCCGCATGACGGCGCTTCCGCCAACGAGTTGTCGCAGGACGCTTTCGTGCACGACCGCCCACACCTCCAGCGGCCGGTCGGACCGCAGCCGCGCCTGCCGGGCCAGCCGGGCCTCCACGAAGGGCTCGATGTCCCCGGGGTCCTTCCACGAACCCGCGCCGACCGCCACCGCGCGTGCGTAGTCCGGCGTCTGCAACAGCCCCGGGATGAACGTCAGTTCCCAGATACGCATGGTGGTGGCGATGTCCTCAAGCGCTACGTACTCGACCATCGCGGGCAGCTGAGGGTACTGATTCCACCACCCCTTGGCTTTACGCCGCTCCCGGTCCGCCTTCGCCAGCGCCAGCAGCCTCCCGATCACCGCCTCGTCGTTCTCCCCGTACAGATGACACAGCGCGCGAACGTCCGGGTCCCGCAAGGGGACTTGGCCCCGTTCGATCTTCGCGACCTTCGCCACCGACGCCGTGAGCGCCTCGGCGGCATGCGCCTGGCGCAGCTCGCGTGCCTCGCGCATCTTCAGCAGTTCGCCGCCGAGCCGGCGTCCGAGGACGGTGGTGATGGTGCGCCCGCGGTCCGGATTGTTCCCCACCCTGCGTCTCCCTCTATCGAGGCATCAATTTTTCTGCCATGTTCGATTGCTGCGCGTGCGGACTCGACGCTACCTTAAGTACACAACCCGCCACACGGCGAAACGAGTTGGGAAGGCACCCTGCTGCCCGCACCCCACCGCACGAGGAGCTCCCATGACCGACTCCTGCCC
>NZ_LIRL01000810.1 GCF_001419795.1 Streptomyces niveiscabiei | reverse complement strand
GGGGTGAGGCGGAGGGTGATCTCGACGCGGGCGAGGGGGATCTTGCAGTGGGCGACGGAGTTGGTGACGAGTTCGTTGGCGGCGAGGGTGATGGCGTCGGAGAGGTCGGGGTCAACTCCCCAGTCGGCGAGGGTCTTTTGGACGCGGTGCCTGGCGGTGGGGACGTGGCGGCGGTTCTTGGGGATCTGGAAGGTGACGGTGTCGGGCATGGGTGGGGATGCCTCCTGACGGTTCGCCAGTCAAGAGCCGCGGAATAACGGCTCGTGCTCATGAGGCTAGGGGCGCAGGTGAGTTGGTCGCAACCAGTTCAGTCGCATACATGCTGATGGATAGTTGTTCGATTGACGGCATGCTCTACATTGGGTTGCGAACGAGAGGGGGCAACGATGCCTAGTGGGGCCCGACCGACCGTGCGCAGCAGGCGACTTGGAGTAGCTCTCAAGACGTACCGCCAGGCGGCGAAGATGGACCAGGCGCAGGCCGCGGAGGTCATCGCCGGCCACCAGACGAGGGTCAGCCGCATAGAGACCGGTCACGTGTCGGCCCGCCCGCTGGAGATCCGGGCGATGCTGGACGCGTACGGGGTGCACGACCTCGCGGTGCGGAAGAAGCTGGAGGACCTGGCGCGCAACTCCAAGCGGCGGGGGTGGTGGCTGGAGCATGCGGCGCACCTACGGCAGGACTACCTCGACTTCATCGCACTTGAGGATGACGCGACGTACATCCGGGAGTGGCAGCCGGTTCTCATCCCCGGGCTGTTGCAGACCCCCGCCTACGCCGAGGCGGTCATCCTCTCGACGCCGCACTACATCGCTCCCGAGCGCGTCGAGCAGTTGCTGAAGGTGCGCGAAGCGCGGCAGGCGAAGATCGAGGAAGGCGGGACGTCGTTCACCGCCATCATCTGGGAGGCGGCCATCGCTCACCCGGTGGTCGGCGCCGAGGTCCACCAGGAGCAACTGGCCGCCATCCTTGAGGTCGGGAAGCGGAAGAACGTCACGGTGCAGGTGCTGCCGTTCAGCGCGGGAACGGTCGCGGGCGCGATCTCCGCCTTCTCGTCGTTCAGTTTCGAGTCCGAGCCGGTCGTGGAGGCGGTGACCATGGACAACCTGCGGGGTACTTCGGTCCTCGAAGCGCCCGCAGATCTCGTGGCTTACGCCAATGCGTACGACGAACTACGATCGGCAGCACTGGCACCGCAGGCCAGTGCGCGGCTGATCCGGAGCGCACTGCGAAAGTAGCAAGGAAGACGGAACGTGATTGAGGTCGTAACCCCTTTCTGGAAGTCGTCGTACACGACTGGTGAGGGCAACTGCGTGGAGGTCGCCCTCACCGCCCCCTCCGGCCTCGCCGTTCGCGACAGCAAGCTCACCGACGGTCCCCTTCTCGCCGCCTCCCGCGAGACCTGGACCTCTTTCCTCGGTCAGTTCGGCGACGACACCCAGAACTGACCTACGGCGATATTCAGCCCCTCTCCGTGTCCGACCGAGAGGGGCTTCGTCGTTCCCGGCTCCCCCCAAGTGCCCTTTCTCCGCGCCCCGTTGCGCCTGCGTCGATATCCAGCCCTCCGACCCTGTTGAACCCATTGACAGGACTTGCACAGACTTTGGAGGCTTGCGTGGACATGCCACTGGATGGGGAGGGTGTCACGTGTTACGCAATCGCTGTAGATATCTGCTCGCCGCCTGCGTCGCCTTCGGGCTCGCCTTCGCGCCGTCGACGGTCGTCGCCGCCGAGGGACAGGCAACGGCAGCCGCTTCCAGCGCAGTTGAACACCGGGTCTCGCCCGGCGCCCAGGCGCTGACCGGGCAGTACTGGACGCCGGAGCGCATGGCAGCGGCCGTACCGCCCAAGGCCGTTGGGAAGTCCGTGCCGGACAGCGTCATCGAGGAGGCGATCGGTGGGGCGACGACCGGCTCACAACCCGTCGCCGGTAAGGGAGTTGAGGTCGCGCCGAGTGCGCCGAAGCTGAAAGTCTCGGCAACTCGGGTCGTGGGCAAGGTGTTCTACCGGGGTTCCGACGGCATCGACTACGTGTGCTCCGGGTCCGCGGTCAACAGCACGAACAAGAACATGGTGTTCACGGCAGGGCACTGCGTCCACGGCGGTCCGGGTCAAAGCTGGGCCTCCAACTGGCAGTTCGTGCCGTACTACGACCACGGCAGCCGGCCGTACGGGACGTGGTGGGCCGAGACGCTCGTCGCGTTCAACGGGTGGATCAACAGCGGGAACTTCGGCTACGACGTCGGCATCGTCATCACCTCGCCGAACTCCTCGGGTGAACTCGTCAACGCCGTAGGCGGGTTGGGGATCCAGTGGAACTACCCCAAGGACCGCTTCATGGTCGCGATGGGGTACCCGGCGGCCGGCGCGTTCGACGGACAGTGGCAGTACTTCTGCTCCGCGACCACCTCGCAGCGCAGTTCCTCCGTCACCGACCAGATCAAGATGCCGTGCAACATGACCGGCGGCTCCAGCGGCGGACCCTGGATCTTCGGCAAGGACGACAACGTCTACTACAGCGGCTACGTCAACGGCGTGAACAGCAACACGGAACGCCGCGACAACCCGACCGAGATGCGCTCCCCGTACTTCGCGACCTGGGTCGGCGACGCGTTCAACACGTACTCTTCCTACTGACGTCGATGCGCCAACCGGCGTCCGCCGACTGACGGACGTACGACGTGGAGGGGCCAACTCATGCCCGGATCCTTACGAGTTCGGCTCGCCGTCACCATCGGCGCGCTGGCCTGCACACTGGTCGCCTGCGGGGCGGAGGAGAGCGATCCCGGCTCCCCGCCGACGGGCGTCTCGGGAACGGGAGCAGAGACGGGGACGAGCACGGGTTCGGGCGCGACCCCGACACCCGGCACGACCGGCGACCCCGGCCACAGCACCTCGTGCACACCCTCCACGTCCACCATCCCGGAGGAGGAGGTAACCCCCTCCTCCGGCACAGCCCCCAGCGACAGCCAGACCCACACCCAGAACCCGGCCGACAACTGCGTCATCGACAGCGGGATTCCGAACACGCCGGTGGATCCGTGAGCGCTTCGAGCCTCCGCACGACAACCTCGACCGGCGCTGCCGCATCGATCTCGACGCTGGCGGAAGCCCGCAGCAAGGGTTCGACGTCGTCCAAGTAGCCCAGGATGTCGGCCAGTTCGTCGGCTCGCTTGCCGTAGGGGTTGTTTGTCCGGGTGGCGATCCGCGCGAGCAGCACCTCTGCCGGAGCGCTGAGCAGGACGACGTGGTCGAACAGACCATAGAAACGGTTCTGGTTGCTCTTGCAGCCCGCGACGAAGAGGTGACCCGTGTCGTGGCCAGCCAGCAGCTCGGTGACCGCGTCCTCCCGCCAGATCCAGTCCCGCGTCCCGTCGGGAAGCGTGACCCAGCAACTCCAGGCGTCCGTGTCCGTATCGATCGCCCGGTGCCCTCGTCGCCGTAGCCACTCGATCGCCGTCGACTTGCCGGTGCCGGACATTCCGGTGATCAGGATCTTCGTCATCGGTGTTCAGTAGTACCCGCGAAGTACCCGTGTAGTACCCGGGGAGGCCCCGCACCCCCTGAGCGCCAGGCCCCGCACCCGTAGTACCCGGGAGCCCGGCGCTCGTACGGCGTAACTCAGAGGTCGAACTCGTGCGGCGGCAGGTCGAGGGTGTAGCACGCCTCGCGGACCACCGCCTGCTCGTCCTTGTCGAAGTCGCCGTCCGCGCCGCCGATGACGATGCCGATCTGGATGACCGCGCGGGCCTCGGCCGGCTTCTTCTTCGCCTTGGCGATCTCCTGGAGCACGCTGACCTTGCCGAAGTCGAAGTCGGTGGTCAGCTTGTTGAGGTTGTCCTCGAAGCGGCGGCGCAGGTCGTCCGCCGGGAAGTTCTGCAACACCTCGTTGTTCGCGATGAGTTGGGCGACACGCTGCCGCTCCGACGGGTCGATGTGGCCGTCCGCCGCCGCGACCAGCGCGCACATGGCCATGCTCGCGTCCCGGAACGCGCCGCTCTTGAGGTCGTTCTTCTTCGAGACCAGCTGCGTCTGCATCTGCGACGCGGAGTCCTTGATGCGGTCCCACAGGGCCATGAACACTCCAAAAACCAGGGGCGCCCGCTCAGGCCGCCCTACCGTTGCCTGCCTATATCTTCTACAGGAACGTAGAAGTTGATGCGCCGGTTCCCGCCATGCCCCCGTCCGATTCATTCAAGACCC
>NZ_LIRL01000081.1 GCF_001419795.1 Streptomyces niveiscabiei | reverse complement strand
CACCGGCACCGCCCCGGAGCCCGAACTGCGCCCCGCGCACGAGATGTTCCTCGCGGTGATGGCCGCCCCGCACCTGAAGTGCGCCCCGGGGCGGTGCCGGTGATCGTCGGAGCCGTCGAGGACCACCTGGGCCCCGCCGAGGGCCGCTACTTCGCCAGCGGCTTCCTGCGCGTGCGCCAGCGGCTGACCGCCATCGCCCTGACCGGCGGCCCGGAGTCCACGCGGGCGACGGCGACCGCGTCGGTGACCTACCCGGCCGACTGGTCCGCGAAGGGCGCCGGCGGTCTCGTCCCGCACCTCAGCAGCATCGACGCCCTGGTCCTGGCCGCCCGCACCGCCGAGCTCCTCCTCACCCACGCCTACGGCCTCGACGCGGGCGCCCGCTCCCGGATGTGGCTGCGCCGGGTCGTGATCCGGACCGGAGGCCGCCCGCAGGAGGACCTCGCCCGGCTCCCCGTGCGCGGCACGGCCCGCCCCGCCGAGTCGGTCGCCGTCGCCGACGGCCTGCGCACCTCCGCCGTGGGCGTCACCATCGGCTCGATGGACGTGCGCTGCGAGGTCCAGCACGAGGACCAGGGCGGCTACCGCCCCTCCGAGGGCGCGCTGTACGAGGACGCCGACACGGCGCTGGGCGCGCCGGACGGCCAGTACTACGCCGAGCTGTTCCGGCGGCGCACCCAGCGCGTCACACACCTCGCCGTCGACCCGGAGGCGGCCCGCGCGGACGCCGAGATCGCCCTGACGCCCGCGCCGGGCGAGGGCGCCGGCACCGGCCTTGAGGCCGCGTACGCGCCGAGCGCCTCGATGGTCGACGCGATCGCCGTCGTGGGCCAGCTCGCCCAGATCCTGATGTACGCCCTCGACGGCCTCACCCGCGGGCGCAGCGACACGCTCTGGCTGCGCCGCGCGGAACTCGCCACCGACCTGCCGCTGCGCGCCGTGGACCGCGCCTTCCCCGCGCACGCGCGGGTCGCCGACGCCCGGCTCGTCGACATCGACGAGCACCCATGGCGGGTCTGCGACCTGTCCTACGGCTTCCACGGCATCACCGGCACCTTCTCGGTGGCCCACCGACTCCCCGACCGAGGAACGCGATGACCCCTCCCGCACGGCCGCGCAGGATCGCCGTCTCCGGCACCTACTGCACCGGCAAGACCACCACCACGATCGCCCTGGCCCACCTCACCGGCGTGCCCCGCACGCACGCGCGCACGATGCGCGAGATCCTCGCCGACGCGCTGCCCGGCAGGCGGCTGGAGGAGTGCACGGCGCCGGAGCTGATCCAGCTCGGCATCCAGCGCTACACCGAACGCGCCGTCCACGAGTCCCGCCTCACCGGCGGCTTCCTCTCCGACGGGTCCTCGCTGCACGAGTGGGTCTACGGCAAGGTCCGCGTCCGCGCCGGCATCCACCCCACCGACGGCTACGACGCGACCGGCACGCCGCCCGACTTCTACGAGGAGGTCGTCGACTCCCTGGGCGCCGTGTTCCGCAGGCACGCGCGCACCGCGTACGACGTCTTCGTGCACCTGCCCGTCGAGTTCGACCTCGTGGAGGACGGCCACCGGCCCGTCTCCGAGCGGTTCCGCCGCATGTCCGACGAGCTGCTGCGCACGACCCTGGACGACCTCGCGATCCCGTACCACGTCGTCGGCGGGCCCATCGACGAGCGCCTCGCGACCATCGTCGACCTCTTCGGGCTGCCGACCCGCATGAGCCTCGCGCACGCCGTCGACCTCGCCTACGCGGAGACCGCCCGCACCGCCGCGCTCGCCTGACCCCACCCGCCCCACCGCCCTCCCCAGGAGCACCCTTATGCCCGAAACGACTGACACCTCCGCGTTGTTCCGGCCTTTCTCCATCGGCTCCCTGAATCTGCCGAACCGGATCGTCATGTCGCCGATGACCCGCAACTTCTCGCCCGGCGGCGTACCCGGCCCCGACGTCGCCGCCTACTACGCGCGCCGCGCCCGGGGCGGGGTCGGCCTGATCGTCACCGAGGGCACGGTCGTCGGGCACCCGGCCGCCGCGCCGGCCCCGGCCGTGCCCCGCTTCCACGGCGAGGACGCCCTCGCGGGCTGGGCCCGGGTCGTCGAGGAGGTCCACGCGGCGGGCGGCCGGATCGTCCCCCAGCTGTGGCACGCGGGCCTGGAACGCAAGGGCGACGACGTCCCCGACCCGCACGTCCCCGCCGTCGGCCCCGACACGCTCACCGAGCCGGAGATCGCCGGGATCGTCGCCGCCTTCGGCCGGGCCGCCGCCGACGCCCGCCGCCTCGGCTTCGACGGCGTCGCCCTGCACGGCGGCCACGGCTACCTGATCGACCAGTTCCTGCGCCCCGAGACCAACCACCGCACCGACGCGTACGGCGGCGACCTGAAGCGCCGTACCCGGTTCGCCGCCGAGGTCGTCGCCGCCTGCCGCGCCGCCGTCGGCCCCGACTTCCCCGTGATCCTGCGGATCTCGCACTGGACGGTGAACGACTTCGACGCCCAACTCGCCTCAGGACCCGAGGAGCTGGCGGAACTGCTCGACCCGCTGGTGCGCGCCGGGGTGGACGTCCTCGACTGCTCGGCCCGCCGCTTCTGGCTGCCGGGATTCCCCGCCACCGGCTCCGAACTGAGCCTCGCCGGCTGGGTCCGCAAGCTCACCGGCCTGCCCACCGTCGCCGTCGGCTCGGTGGGCCTGACCGGCAGCGAGTTCCTCACCACCCTCATCGAGGGCAAGGGCGCCGACAACGCCGACCTGGCCGACCTCCTGGAGCGCCTGGAACGCGACGAGTTCGACCTCGTCGCCCTCGGCCGGCTGCTCCTGACCGACCCCGGCTGGCCCGCCAAGATCCAAGGTGGCCGCCACGACGACCTGCGCCCGTTCACCGCCCAGAGCCTCCTGAGCCTCGACTGACACCCCCTCACCCGACCGGAGACCCGTCATGCGCGTCCTGTTCACGCTGTTCCCCGCGACCGCCCACCTGCACACGATGGTCCCCCTCGCCTGGGCGCTGCACAGCGCCGGCCACGAGGTCGTCGTCGCCTGCGAGGCAGGTGCCCTCGACCCGGAGATCATCGGCAACATCACCGAGGCGGGCCTCACCGCCGTACCCCTCGGACCCGCCTCTGCCGGGCCGCCCCCTGAGGCCATGCAGCAGGGCCTGATGGCTTTTGCTGACGCCTGGCGCTTCGACCCGGCCCGGCCCGGCGAGACGGCCGACTGGCACGCCGCGCGCGCCCTGCTCGGCGGGATGTTCTCGTTCGCCTACCCGGAGCCCGGCGAGGACGGCTCGTTCCAGGACGACCTGATCGCCTTCACCCGCTCCTGGCAGCCCGACCTCATCCTGTGGGACAAGCTGATGATCCCGGCGGCGATCGCCGCGCGCGTGACGGGCACCCCGCACGCCCGCATCGTCTGGGGCCTCGACAGCATCGCCGCCCTGCACGAACTCACCGAGGCCGAGACCCCCGGCCGCCACGACTGGCTGACGTGGCTCGACCCGCTGCTCGCCCGCCACGGCCTCGCCTTCAGCGACGACACCCTCCTCGGCCAGTGGAGCCTCGACCTCGTCCCGCCCGCCATGAGGCCCCCGCTGAAGCTCCCCGCGATCCCCGTGCGCCGCCTGCCCTTCAACGGCTCCTCCCCGCTCCCCGACTGGCTGCACGGCACACCGGAGCGCCCGCGCGTGGTGCTCACCCTCGGCGTCAGCCGCCGGATGATCGGCGGCGGCACCGAATTCCCCGCGCCCGAGTTCCTGGAGCGCGTCGCCGAACTCGACGTGGAGGTCGTCGCGACCCTCGGCAGGGGCCAGCTCGCCCCCGACGTGACGCTCCCCGCCAACGTCCGCACGGTCGAGTACGTGCCCCTCAACCAGGTCCTGCCGACGACGTCCGCGATCGTCCACCAGGGCGGCACCGGGACGTTCACCGCGGCCGTCGCCCACCAGGTGCCCCAGCTCGTCGTCCCGGTCGTCTCCTGGGACGAACCGCAGATCGCGCGGCACGTCGAGCGGACCGGCGCGGGCCTCGTCGCCGACACCGCCGCCCTCGACGCCGACACCCTGAGCAAGCAGGTCGCCCGCCTCCTCGACGAACCGTCCTTCAAGGACGGCGCGCGCCGCCTGTACGAGCAGACGCTCGCCGCACCGGCCCCCACCGACGTCGTCCCCGTCCTGGAGCGGCTCGTCGCCCGGCACCGGGAGGAGGCCCGCGCGTGAGGATCCTCGTCACCGGAGCCGCCGGGTTCGCCGGCTCCCACTTCGTCCGCTCCCTCCTGGCCGGCGCCTACCGAGGCTGGGAGGGGGCCCGGGTCACCGCCCTCGACAAACGGCCCCTGCCGCAGCGCCACGCGCGCGTGGAGGCGGTCCGCGGCGACGTCGGCGACCCGTTCCTGCTGCGCGACCTGCTCCCCGGCCACGACGCCGTCGTCCACTTCGCGGACGTCACGCGCGCGGACACCGCGGAACTCGTCCGCACCAACGTCCTGGGCACCCACACCCTCCTCGACGCCGTCCGGGGCAGCGGCGTGGAACGCACGGTGGTCGTCTCCAGCGCCGACGTCTACGGCCCTCCCGCGGGCGACGGCGTCCCGTGGACCGAGGACCACCCGGTGCGCCCGGTCACGCCGTACGCGACCTCCCGGGCCGCCGCCGACCTCGTCGCCCGCTGCGCCTGGCACACCCACGGCGTCGACCTGTCCGTCACCCGCTCCGCCGCCTGCTACGGCCCCCGCCAGCAGCCGGACCGCCCGCTCCCGCGCCGCCTGACGGCCCTCCTGGAGGGCACCCGCCCCCGGCCGTACGACGACGCGCCGGCCGTCACCGAATGGCTGCACGTCGACGACCACTGCCGCGCCGTGCACCTGGTCCTCAACCGGGGCCGCGCGGGCGAGACGTACCACGTCGGAGGCGAGGCGGTCGCCCCCGCAGCCCTCGCCGAACACCTGCACACCCTCACCGGCACGAGCGCGGTGGCGCACGACAGCCCCGTACCCGCGCGCGTGGCGCTCGACGACAGCCGTATCCGCGAGGAACTCGGGTGGGCGCCCGCCGTCCCCTTCGAGCAGGGGCTCGCGGACACGGTCGGCTGGTACCGCGACCACCCCGGCTGGTGGACCGCCGCGCGCCGCGCGCGCGAGACGACGACGGCAGCCGCCTGACACGCGGGGCCGAGGGTATGGGGGCCCCTCGGCCACGCGCCGTATTGCACCGCGCCAAAGGTTCGGACTCATGGCACGGATCTGTTCCCGTGCAACGGAAGGTCGCCCGAAGCACGCACCGCACAGTCTTGCCACTTCCGGTAATCAGGAACAACCGTTCTTCCGAACAGTGGAAAGAAATCCAGGTTTACGGGCGTAGATCTCCGCCCTTAATAGAGCGACTGAACGACTAAGCGGGTCCGAGGTGCCCGAATCACGCCTGGTGCCCCTTTTTCGACTCACGCCGGAACGCCCCCGGCGTCATATTCACGCGACGCACGAAGAACTTGCCGAAGTTGGTCACCTCGGAGAATCCGAGCTGACGGGCGATCGCGTTGATCGGCAGGTCCGTGTGGACCAGCAGCCGGCGCGCCTCCAGCGCCACCCGCGCGTCGATCACGTCCTTCGCCGACGTCCCCGCGACCGCCCGGCAGGCCCGCGACAGCGCGCGTGTGGAGCAGCGCAGCGCCGCCGCGTACTCCTCGACCAGCCGGGTCGTCGCGAACGAACGGTCCAGCTCACGGCGGAAACGCAGGAACAGCTCGCCGTGCTCGCCGCTGAACGCGGTCGTCTTCTCCTTGTGGCGCAGCCGGCACATCTGGTCGATGTGCAGCAGGACGACGGCCAGCAGATGCTTCAGCAACTCCTCGCCGAGCCCCTGGTCGGGCCGTGTGAACTCCTCCCGCAGCAGGTCCAGGACCCGCCGGAACGCGGCCAGTTCACCCTCCCGCAGCCGCCAGTGCGAGGGCCGCAGCACATCGTCGAGGAGTCCCATGTGCGCGCTCATGCTCAGCGGGAACGCCTCCGTGAACAGGATGACGTCCGCGTTCATCTCCGGGTCGGGAACGAACTGCACGACCTGATTGGGGCGCGTCCACAACAGTGTTCCCGGCCGGATCGCGAACCGGTCGGAGTCGATGGAATAGTGTCCCCCGCCTTCCGTCACGAGCATGACCTGATGGAAGTCCAGCCGGTGCGGACTGGCGAAGAACTCACCCTCCCCGAAGGCGCGCAGCACGCCCAGCGAGGTGACCGCGAGACCGAGTCCGGGCCGGCAGACCGGAGCGAAGGGGACGACGGGGATCCCTAACGATGCGAAATCGACCATGGGCGTTCCGGAATCGACCTTTCTCGCTGCGCTTGAGGGTTCAATCATAGACGTGGTCGCCCGATGCCGGATCACTTCTGGTTCCCCCACGTGCTGTTTGGTGCCCGCACGTGTCAACACGCATCCCCGTAAGCACCCTTGTCATGAAGGTGAAAGGAACCTGAACGGGATGACCACTCCCCACTCCTCCCCGGAGCGTTCGGTCGTCGACCGGACGCTGAGCATCCTTGCCGCCTTCGACCCGGACAACCGGACCCTGTCCCTCAGCGACATCAGCCGGCGCTGCGGCCTGCCCGTCGCCACGGTCTACCGCATCGTGAACAAACTCCACGGCTGGGGCGCCCTCGAACGCTCCGCCGACGGCGGCTACAGCATCGGCCTGCGCCTGTGGGAGACCGCCTGCCTCGCACCGCGCGTCTCCCACTTCGTCGAGGCCGCCCACCCCCATCTCGTCGCCCTGGCCCAGCAGACCTCGGCCGCCGCGACCATCGCCATCCGCGACGGACGCGAGAGCGTCTGCCTCGCCTTCGTCTCCGACGACCCCCACCACCCCGCCGGCGGCAACCCGGAGCGCCGCCGCGTCCCCCTGCACGCCACCGCCGTCGGCCTGGTCCTGCTCGCCCACGCCGGCGAGACCGCCCAGCAGGAGGCCCTCGTGCCGCCCCTGCGCGCGTACACGCAGGCCACCGTCACCGACGTCAGCGAAGTACGGCGCGGACTGGTCCGCGTGCGCAGGGAAGGACACGCGCTCATCCACGGCGCGCACGCGCCGGGCCGCAGCAGCCACGCCGTACCCGTGCGCGACGCGCGCGGGACCGTCGTCGCGGCCGTCGGCGTGAGCGGGCCGCCCGAGATCGTCCAGCCCGTGCGCACCGCACCCCACCTGCACGCGGCGGCTGCGGCGATCGCCCGGGGGCTGCGCGCGGACGGGTTCGCCTGGACCGAGATGGGAGCCTGACGTCCGCGCGGTGCGCGAGGGGCCCAGGCCGGGTAGGACTGATCCGGACCGACCCCTCGCGCCCGCCCCGAAAGACAGGCAGACAGCAGACGATGACGGACCCTCAGGACTCGAGCACCGCCCCGGCCCGCTGGCGCGCCCGGGAGGACGCGATATGACCCACCTCGCCGTCGTCGACATGCAGCACGTCTTCGCCGACCCCACCAGCCCCTGGGCCGCACCCCGCTACCGCGAGGCCGCGACCGGCGTACGGCGCCTGCTGCCGGCCTTCGGGGACGACGTCACGTTCACCCGCTTCGTCGCCCCCGGGGAGCCGTCCGGCGCCTGGCGCGCGTACTACGCGCAGTGGCCCTTCGCCCTCCAGCCGCCGGACGCCGCCCTATGGCATCTGACGGACGGTTTCTGCGCCCTCGCGCCACAGGTCCTGGACGCACCCGCCTTCGGCAAGTGGACCCCCGCCCTCGCCGCCCGCGTCGCCCCGCACGGCCGCCTCGTCCTCGCCGGCGTCAGCACCGACCGCTCCGTCCTGTCCACCGCCCTCGCCGCAGCCGACGCGGGCGTCGAGGTCCTCGTCGCCGCCGACGCCTGCGCGGGCGCCAACGACACCGCCCACGCCAAGGCGCTCGACGTGATGGACCTCTACCAGCCACTGATCAAGGTGACGACGGTGGCGGGGGTGAGGGCGCTGCTGGGACGCTGACCGGCCTACGTCTCCAGGTACCGCAGGATCGCCAGCACCCGCCGGTTGTAGCCGGTCGTGTGCGTCAGCTCCAGCTTGTCGAAGATCGCCGCCAGGTGCTTCTCCACCGCGCTCAGCGAGATGTGCAGCTTCTGCGCGAGCGCCGCGTTCGTGTGTCCCTGCGCGAGCGCTTCCAGGACGTCGCGCTCGCGGGGCGTCAGCCGTGCCAGCGGGTCCGTGTGCGTCGTACGGACCACCAACTGCCGTACGACCTCCGGGTCGAGGGCGGCGCCGCCCGCGTGGACGCGTTCCAGCGCGTCGAGGAACTCCTCGACCTGGGCGACGCGGTCCTTGAGGAGATAGCCCACCCGTTCCGCGCCGGCGGACAGGAGCCGGGCCGCGTAGTGCCGCTCGATGTGCTGTGACAGCACCAGCACTCCCGTGTCAGGCCACCGTGCACGGATCTCCAGGGCCGCGCGCAGCCCTTCGTCGGTGTGGGTGGGCGGCATCCGGATGTCGAGGACGACGACGTCGGGCCGGTGCGCGGCCACCGCCTCCGGCAGGGGAGCGGCGTCGCCGTACGCCCCCAGCACCTCGTGCCCCTCCTCGACGAGGAGCCGGACCAGGCCCTCGCGCAGCAGCGTCGAGTCCTCGGCGAGCATCAGGCGCACGGCAGCTCCGCGGTGATCGTGGTGGGTCCCCCCACCGGACTGTCGACATGCAGCGTTCCGTCGAGCGCGGCCACCCGCCCCCGCAGCCCGCTCAACCCGCTGCCCGAGGCGTCCGCGCCGCCCCTGCCGTCGTCCCGGACCCGCACCGCGAGCACCGGACCACGCAGCGCCACCCGGACGCACACCCGGGACGCGCCCGAGTGCTTGGCCGCGTTGGTGACGGCCTCGGACACCACGAAGTACGCGGCGGTCTCCACCGCCCTGGGCAACTCCCCGGCGACGTCGAACTCCGTGCGCACGGGCAGCGCGCACCGCTCGGACACCCCGCCCAGCGCCTCTTCGAGACCGACGCTGTCCAGCGCCGACGGGTAGACGCGCCAGGCCACCTCGCGCAGCTCGGCCAGGAGCGCCCGGCACTCCTGATGGGCCTGGAGCAGCAGCGCGTCCGTCCGCTCCGCGTCGCGCCCGCGACGGGCCCGGCCGAGCAGCATGCCGAGCGCGACGAGCCGTTGCTGGATCCCGTCGTGCAGATCCCGCTCGATGCGCTGCCGCTCGGTGTCCACCGCGTGGACGACCGCCGCCCGGCTCGCCGCGAGCTCGTCGATGCGCAGCCTGAGCAGTTCGGGGCCGGAGGGGCCGAAACACTCCCCGGCCAGCCGCGCGTCCAGCCGGGCCAGCGAGCGCAGCCCCTGGAGGTCGAGGAAGAGCAGCACCCCTCCGAGCAGCGTCTGCCCGGCCAACTCGCCCCCGTCGACGCTGCCTTGGACCGCCCCGCGCACCAACAGGCCCGCCAGCACGACCCCGAGGGCCAGCAGCCCGGCCACGACGGCACACACCAGCCCGCCGGCCGCACGCAGCGCGAGGTAGCGGCGGATCTTCCGGTCCGGCGGCGCGTACTCCCCGGGGAAGCGGTCACCGAAGAAGTGCGACCGGCGAGCCCGCTCGACTGCCGCCCAGCGACGGGCCGCAGACCTCCACGGCACGGACAGCAGGCCGACCGGGCCCGTCGCACACCCGAGGAGCGTCCCCGCACTCCGCCGCGCCAAGTCCCCCCACACAGGCGCCGACCCTATCCGAGCGGACATCAACCGCGCCTGTGCAGGCCCTGGTTGCGGCCCCGTACCCGCGACCCGACGTACACCGTGAACGCGACCACCACCACCGCGAGAACCACCTTGGACAGGATCCCGACGTACGTCTCCACCACCTCCCACCGGTCCCCGAGCCAGTAACCCGCCAGCACCAGAACGGAGTTCCACAGCAGGCTGCCCAGCGCGGTCAGCGGCACGAACACGGTGAGCGGCATCCGCTCCACCCCGGCGGGCACCGAGATCAGGCTGCGGAAGACCGGCACCATCCGCCCGAACAGCACCGCCTTCGTGCCGTGCCGCGCGAACCACACCTCCGTACGCTCCAGGTCGGACGCCTTCACCAACGGCAGCCGCGCCCACAGCGCGTGCATACGCTCCCGGCCGAACAGCGCGCCGATCCCGTACAGCGCGACGGCCCCCACGACCGAGCCCAGCGTCGTCCACAGCAGCGCCGACGCCAGGCTGATCACCCCCTGCCCCGCCGCGAACCCCGTCAGCGGGAGGATCACCTCGCTCGGCAGCGGCGGGAAGAGGTTCTCCAGCGCGACGGCCAGCCCCGCCCCCGGGCCGCCCAGGGCGTCCACGAGGCCGGCGGCCCAGCCTGCGATCCCGTCGGAGGGCTCCTGAGGAAGAGCCGAGAACAGCAGAGGCATGGGGGTCTCCAAGCGGGTGAGCCGGCACGCCGGGGCAGCCGCCCCGACCGGAGTCCACGCTAGAAACCCCAGGTCAACGCCGGTACGGGGCTTTCCGCACACCCGCCCCTGCGGAAAACCTCACCCCTGCCCGAGCCCCTGCCCGAGCCCCCGCGCGAGCGCCGCCCGCTGCAACGGCAGGACCCGCGCGTGCACCGTCCGCCCCTTCTCCGTCAGCGACACGTACACCCCCCGCCGGTCCTCGGCGCACACCGACCGCTCGACCAGCCCGTCCTTCTCCAGCCGCCCGATGAGCCGCGACAGCGCGCTCTGGCTGAGGTGGACGCGGCCGACGAGGTTCTGTACGCGGCACTGGTCGCCGTGGCGCGGCGCCTCGGCGGCGAGGAGGTCGAGGACCTCGAAGTCGCTGGCACCGAGGCCGTGGGGGTGCAGGGCGCGGTCGATCTCGCAGAGCGTGCGGGCATGCACCGTCAGGATGTCCCGCCACCGGTCCTCGAGGGCCGCCGCGGTCGCGTTCGCTGCCATGAACCGACCGTAACATCGAAGTGACGTGTCATTGATCGTGCAACTTGTGCGGATGCATGTAGTGCTCAGGCAACCGGGTCCTGGAGCAGCCCGACGAGGTTGCCGTCCGCGTCCTTCACCGACGCGATCAGCCGCCCGTTGCCGACGTCCTGCGCGTCCTGGAGGAGCTCGGCGCCCGTGTCCAGGAGCGCGGCGAGACGCTCGCGCAGGTCGGTGACGTGCCAGTAGGGGACCGGCCCGGTCATGCCCTTCCCGTGGCCGTTCGGGTCGAGGCCGACGTCCTGTCCCGCGGCCTTGTACCCGACGTAGTACGGCGTGTCCGCGTACGGCTCGACGCCGAGCAGCGCGCCGAACACGGCCTTCGCGCTGGTCAGGTCCTTGACGGGGTAGATGATCGTCTGGAGTCCGGCGGACATGGGGCGCTCCTCGTGGGTCGGGGCTCGTGCTGTGCCCACCACGCTAGGCCGGGCGCCGGTGATCCGCTTCTTCGATCCTGACCGGCCGCACCGGACACGGAGAAGGGGTGCGAGCCCCCCACGGCCCGCACCCCTTCTCACCTCACGTCGAGTCCCGCTTCACCAGCTCCGTCGGCAGGATCACCGCCGCCGGGTCCTCCCCGCCGATCTGCGCGAGCAGCACCCGCACCATCTCGGCGCTGATCCGGTCCCACGGCTGACGGATCGTCGTCAGCGCCGGGTTGGAGGCGACCGCGGCGGGCGAGTCGTCGAACCCGCCGACCGCGACGTCCTCCGGCACCCGCCGCCCCGCGTCCCGCAGCGCCGACAGCACGCCCTGCGCCATGAGGTCGGACGCGACGAACACGGCGTCGAGATCGGGCGCCCGCTCCAGCAGCGCCCGCGCCCCCGCCTCGCCGCTCGCCCGGCTGTAGTCACCGGACACGACGAGCCGCTCGTCGTACGCGATGTCCGCCTGCGCGAGCACCTCCCGGTACCCGGCGAGCCGCTCCACACCGCCCGGCGTGTCCAGCGGCCCGGTGACGACGCCGACGCGCCGCCGGCCCAGGGACAGGAGGTGGCGGACCATGTCGCGGGCGCCGTCCCGGTCGTCGGCGGCGACGTAACTCACCTTCGACCCGATCCCGATCGGTTTGCCGCAGGCGACGAGCGGTACGCCGGCCTCGCGCAGCTCCTGCGCGATCGGATCGCCGGAGTGGCTGGAGACCAGCAGCACCCCGTCGACGTGCCCGGCGGTGATGTACCGCGTTATCCGCCGCCGCTCGTCCTCGGTCGCCGCCAGCATCAGCAGCAGCGGCACGTCGTGCGTGGCCAGCGCCTGGGTGCAACCCCGCAGCAGGACATTGAAGTTGGGGTCCTCGAAGAACCGCTCCTGAGGCTCCGTCAGCAGGAAGCCGACGGAGTCGGAGCGGCCGGTGATCAGGGAGCGCGCGTGCCGGTTGACGACGTAACCCGTCCTGCGGATCGCGGCGTTGACCGCCTCCTGCGCCGAAGGGCTCACGTAGTGGCCGCCGTTGAGGACCCGCGAGACGGTGCCCCGGGAGACCCCCGCCTCGCGCGCCACGTCGTGGATGGTCGGAGGCTTGCGCCTGCCCCCCGAAGTGCTCATGGTCATGACTTTACGGCCCCGGACAGCAGATCCAGGCTCCAGAACCGCTGAATGACCAGGAACAGCGCGACCAGCGGGATCACCGCGAGGAACGCGCCGGTGATCACCAGCGTGTACAGCGCGGGCGCCGCCGCGCCCTGCTTCAGGAGCGTGAACAACCCCAGCGTGATGGGGAACTTGGTGTCGTCGCTGAGCATGATGTACGGCAGCAGGAAGTTGTTCCAGATCGCGACGAACTGGAACAGGAACACCGTCACCAGACCCGGGACCATCATCGGCAGCGCGATCCGCGTGAAGATCCGCCACTCGCTCGCCCCGTCCATCCGCCCCGCCTCGACGACGTCCGCCGGGACGGCCGCGCTCGCGTAGATGCGCGCCAGGTAGACGCCGTAGGGGGAGAGGATCTGCGGCAGCATCACCGAGAGGTACGAGTCGGTGACCCCGGCCTTCGCCATCAGCAGGTACTGCGGGATGGCCAGGATGATCGGCGGCATCAGCACGCCCGCGAGCAGGATGCTGAACATCGACTCGCGGCCCCGGAACCGGTAGATCGCGAGCGCGTACCCGCTGAACGCGGACACGGCCGTCGACAGCAGCGCGCCGACCCCGGCGTAGAGGGCGGAGTTGCCCATCCACTGCCAGTAGACGCCGTCCCGGTAGGCGTTCAGCTCCTTGACGTTGTCGACGAAGCCCGACCCCGGCCAGAACGTGAACGTGGAGAAGAGTTCGCCGCCGGACTTGGTGGACGCGATGACCACCCAGGCGACGGGCAGCAGACAGTAGACCGCCCCGATCAGCAGAGCGACCGTCGGGACCAGCGCGATACGGCTGCGCAGCGGCGGCTTCTTGTGCGCGGTACCCGCCGCGCCGGCGGCCGAGGGGACCTTCTGGACGGCAAGAGAACTCATCGGGCTCCCTCCTCCTGCTGGGAACGGCGGTTCGCGGCGCGCAGGAAGCCGAAGGAGAGCACCAGCGTGGCGAAGGCGATGATCACGGCCTGGGCCGCGGCACGGTAGATGTCACCGTTGCCGAAGGCGTCCTGGTAGACCTTCATCAGCGGACTCCACGTCGTGGACACGGAGTTGGTGAGCGGTTTCAGGGTCGTCGGCTCGTTGAACACCTGGAGCGTGGCGATGATCGAGAAGAAGAACGTCAGCACCAGCGACGGCGCCACCATCGGGATCTTGATCCGCAGCGCGATCTGCAACGGCGTCGCCCCGTCGAGCTTCGCGGCCTCGTACACCTCGGCCGGGATCGACTGGAGCGCCGTGTAGATGACGATCATGTTGAAGCCGGTGCCGCCCCACACCGCGATGTTCGACAGCGCGAGGTACAGCGGCCCGCCGTCCAGCAGATCCGGCTGCGGCATCCCCAGCTTGTCGAGGATCCAGTAGAACGGGCTGACGTCCGGCAGGTACAGGAAGCCCCACAGCAGGGCGGCGACCACACCGGGAATGGCGTACGGCAGGAAGATCGCGAGCCGTGTGAACGGCGTGAACCGCACCTTGTCCGCGTCCAGCATCAGCGCGAACAGCAGCGCGAGGCCCAGCATCACGGGGACGACGATGCAGCCGTACCCGAGGACGCGCAGGGCGCCGTGCAGCAGCTCGCTGTCGGAGAGGGCGTCGGTGTAGTTCTCCAGTCCCGCCCACACTTCCTTGCGCGCGCCCGACCCGAGGCCGAGCCCCGAGACGCGCACCTTGCGGAAGCTCAGGTAGACGGCGTACCCGATGGGCAGCGCGAAGAACAGGGCGAAGAGGACGATTCCGGGGAGGAGGAAGGCGTACGGGGCCGACTTGACCCCGTACGACTGCCGGCGTGCGGTTTTCACTCGGAGACCTCGAAGCCCTGCTTCTTCATGTCGGCGACGGTGTCGGACTGCATCTTCGCCAGCGCGGCGGAGAAGTCCGACTTGTTCTTCGCGGCGGCGCCGAACGCGTCCTTGAACGTGGTGTACGCGACGTTGACGTTCGGGCCCCACGCGGAGGGCGCCGTGGTCTTGGCGACGTTCGCGGCGACCTTGTAGAAGTCGGGCTGGTTCGCGAAGTACGCCGGCGGGGCCGTGAACGCGCCGGAGAGCTGCGCCGAGGTGGACGCCGGGTAGATCCCGCCCTCCTTGGCGAGCGCGTTCAGGGCGTCGCCGTCCGTGTTCAGCCAGGTGGCGAACTTCGCGGCGGCCGACTTGTGCTTCGAGTCGGTCGTCACGCCGGTCGAGGAACCGCCCCAGCTGCCGGTGGTGCTGTCGCTCGCCGACCACTGGGGGAGCGGGGCCACGGCCCACTTGCCCTTCGTGGAGGGGGCGGCGGAGGAGAGCGTGCCGGGTGCCCACACGGCGGAGACCCAGGCGATCTGCTTGCCGGTGTCCAGCGCCTTGTTCCAGGCCGGCGTGTACATCGGCTGGTTGTCGATGGCGCCCTCCTTGACGAGGCCGCCCCAGAAGTCGGCGACCTTCTTCGTCGCCGCGTCGTCGATGCCGACCTTCCACTTGTTCCCGGCGGTGGTCCACCACTTGGCGCCGGCCTGCTGGGCGAGGCCCGCGAAGAGGCCCGAGTCGTTCGCGGAGAACGTCGTCAGGTCGGTGTCCGGAGACTTCTTCTTCAGCGCGCGGGCCGTCTCGGCGAACTGCTCCCAGGTGGTGGGGACCGTCAGGCCGTACTGCTTGAAGAGGTCCTGGCGGTAGTAGAACATCATCGGGCCGATGTCCTGCGGGATCGCGTAGACCGCGTCCGTGCCCAGCGTCGTCTGCTGCCAGACGCCCTCGGCGAACTTGGACTTGGCGTCGCCGATGTTCTTCGAGATGTCCGCGAGCGCGTCGTTGGAGACCAGCGTCGGCAGCGCCTGGTACTCGGCCTGCACCAGGTCCGGGCCGTTGCCCGCCTTGTGCGCGGTGAGGATCTTCGCCACCAGGTCGTCGCCGGACGCCTGCTTCAGGGCGGTGACCTTGATCTGGTCGGCCTTGCCGGGGCCGTCGTTCCAGAGCTTGACGACCTTGTCCATGCCGGGCGTCCAGGTCCAGTACGTCAGCGAGACCGGACCGGAGGACTCGGACCCGCCGTCGTCGTCGGACGACCCGCACGCGGCGAGCGCGGTGGCGCCGAGCGTGACGGCGATGGCGGTTGCCACGAGGCGACGGCGCTTCGTGTTCGGCATGGAATTCTCCCCTGACCTGGGCCCCCGCCTCGCGCGAGGGCCTGCCATGCGATGCGCATGACCTCGGACACTGCCCGTCGCAGCGTCCCGTCATGCTTCTGTGAGCGTTCACAGTAGAGAAACATCCCGGACACTTGTCAATGGTTGTTGCTGTGCGGTTATGTTGGACTCCGAACGGCGCCGTTGTCTGTGCACGTTCCCAAATGATCGTTCAACCGGGAGAGATCGATGCCGGACACCAGCCCCCAGGGCCTCACCAGGCTCGCCTTCGGCGGGGACTACAACCCCGAGCAGTGGCCCGAGAGCGTCTGGCAGGAGGACGTCCGGCTGATGCGCGAGGCCGGCGTCACCATGGTGAGCGTCGGGATCTTCTCCTGGGCCCTGCTGGAACCCGCGCGCGGGCAGTACGACTTCGGCTGGCTCGACCGGATCATCGCCCTGCTCCACGAGAACGGCATCCGCGTCGACCTCGGCACCCCCACCGTCGTCCCGCCCGTCTGGTTCTACCGCGAACACCCCGACGCCCTCCCGGTCGCCGCCGACGGCACCCGCTACGCCTTCGGCTCACGCGGCGCCATCTGCCACAGCAACCCCGACTACCGCGCCGCCGCCGCGAACATCACCACGAAGCTCGCCGAGCGCTACGGCGACCACCCCGCCCTCGCGATGTGGCACGTCCACAACGAGTACGGCGTCCCCGTCTCCGCCTGCTACTGCGACTCCTGCGCCGCCCACTTCCGCCGCTGGCTGGAGACCACGTACGGCGGCATCGAGGCCGTCAACGCCGCCTGGGGCACGGCCTTCTGGGGCCAGCGCTACGCCGGCTTCGAGGACATCGGCCCGCCGCGCACCGCGCCCACCGTCGGCAACCCCGGGCAGGCCCTCGACTACAAGCGGTTCGCGGACGCCACGATGCGCGAGAACTTCGTGGCCGAGCGGGACATCCTGCACCGCCTCGCGCCGGGCGTGCCGGTCACCACGAACTTCATGACCGCCCTCAGCCAGTGCGACTCCGTCGACTACTGGGCCTGGGGCCGCGAGGTCGACATCGTCACCAACGACCACTACCTGATCACCGACGGCCGCCGCACCCACGTCAACCTCGCGATGGCCGCCGACCTCACCCGCTCCGTCGGCGGCGGCGCCCCCTGGATCCTCCTGGAGCACTCCACCTCCGGCATCAACTGGCAGCCCCGCAACCCCGCGAAGGCGCCCGGGCAGATGGCCCGCAACTCCCTCGCGCACGTCGCACGCGGCTCCGAGGGCGCCATGTTCTTCCAGTGGCGCCAGTCCCGGCGCGGCGCCGAGAAGTTCCACTCCGCGATGGTCCCGCACGGCGGCACCGACACGCGCGTCTGGCGCGAGGTCGTCGAACTCGGCGCCTGTCTCGACTCGTTGAACCCCATCCGCGGCTCCCGCACCGAGGCCGACGTCGCCGTCCTGTGGGACTGGCAGTCCTGGTGGGCGCAGAACCTCGCCTGGCGCCCCAGCGAGGACGCCGACCCGCGCGAGCGCGCCGACGCCTTCTACGAGGCCCTCTACGACCGCCACCTCACCGTCGACTTCGCCCACCCCGAGTCCGACCTGTCGACCTACCCGCTGGTCGTCGTCCCCGCCCTCTACCTGATGACCGAGGCCGCCGGGAACAACCTCCGCGCGTACGTCGCCGGCGGCGGCACCCTCCTCGTCTCCTTCTTCTCCGGCATCGTCGACGAGCACGACGCCGTCCACGACGGCGCCTACCCCGGTGCCCTGCGCGACGTCCTCGGCCTCACCATCGAGGAGTTCTCCCCGCTGCTGGCGGGGGAGACGGTACGGCTCACCGGTCCCGACGGCGCCGCTCTGACCGGTGACGTGTGGAGCGAGTTCGTCGTGCCGCGCGGCGCCGAGACCGTGTGGTCCTTCGCCGACGGGCTCGCCGCCGGGCGGCCCGCCGTCACCCGGCACCGGCTCGGCGAGGGCACCGCCTGGTACGTCTCCACCCGCCTCGGCGCTGAGGGGCTCGACACGGTCCTCGCGCGCGCCGCCGACGACGCCGGGATCACGCCGCGCGATCTGCCCCGGGACGTCGAGGTCGTGCGCCGGTCCGGGGAGAACGCCGACTACCTGTTCGCGATCAACCACACCGCCGGTGACGTCAAGGTGCCGCTGGAGTCCGCCGGCACCGAACTCCTCACCGGCGAGCGCGCCTTGGGCCACCTCGCCGTCCCGGCGGGCGCCGTGCGCGTCGTACGGCTCGACGGCTGAGCCGGCCACCGACTCCCCCTTCGCCCGTGGAGCCGCGAGCCGCGGGCGGAGGGGGTCCCTCGCACCTGCACGGTCCCGCAAGGGACTTGAGCCTCGTCTCGTCGAGGCTGGGGTTGTCAGGTGCGGGACACCCCACCCCCATCACGTCGAAGGGACGACGGACGACGATGTTCCATCCCAGACGCACTCTCCAGGCCCTCATGCTGCCGCTGGCCGCGGGCCTCGCCCTCACCGCCCTGCCCGCGCAGACCGCTGCCGCCGCCTCCACGCTCACCAACGGCGGCTTCGAGTCCGACGGCACCGGCACCGCGACCCCCGCCGGGTGGTCCACCTACTCCGCCGGCGGCCAGAACTCCGCCTCCTTCACCGAGTCCGGTGGCCGCAGCGGCAGTTACCGGCTCACCCAGTGGGCGTCCGCCGCCTACAAGGTGGAGACGTACCAGTACCTGTCGGGGTTGACCAACGGGAACTACACGTTGACCGCGTGGGTCCGCTCAAGCGGTGGACAGAACGCGGCGTACCTGGCGCTCAAGAATTGCGGGAGCGCCGAGCAGCGTACAGACATACCGGTGTCGTCCAGTGGTTGGATCCGCATTGTCACGCCGGTCAATGTGACGAACAACCAGTGCACCATCAGCATCAACAGTGACGCCAACGCCGGTAACTGGATCAATGTTGACGACCTGTCGTTCAGTGCAGGGACCACCGGTACATCGATCCATGGTGCCGACATCTCCTCCCTCGCCAAGAGCGAGGCCAAGGGCGGCGTCTACAAGAACGCCTCCGGCACCAGCGGCGACGCCCTCGGCATCCTGCGCAACGCCGGCATGAACTACGCGCGCCTCAAGGTCTGGGTCAACCCCGCCGACGGCTACAACGACAAGGCGCACGTCCTGGCGATGGCCAAGCGGATCAAGGCGTCCGGCATGAAGCTGCTGGTCGACTTCCACTACTCGGACACGTGGGCCGACCCGGGCGCGCAGTCCAAGCCGGCCGCATGGGTGGGCCATACATACAGTCAACTCAAGACGGACGTGTACAACCACACGTACGACGTGTTGAACGCGTTGAAGGCTCAAGGCACCACCGCCGACATGGTCCAGGTGGGCAACGAGATCAACGGCGGCATGTTGTGGAACGAGGGATCGACCAGTAACTGGTCCCAGCTGGCCGGATTGCTCAACAGTGGATACGACGCCGTCAAGGCGGTCAACTCGTCCACCACCGTCGCCCTGCACCTCGCCAAGGGCGGCGACCTGTCCGGCACCCGCTGGTGGTTCGACAGCGCCGTCTCCAACGGCGTGAAGTTCGACGCGATCGGCCTGTCGTACTACGGCTACTGGCACGGCCCGCTGTCCGACTTCCAGACGACCCTGGACGACGCGGCGTCGCGGTACGGCAAGCCGGTGTTCGTGGCGGAGACGGCGTACCCGTTCACGCTCGCCCAGGACGACTCGCTGGAGAACCAGATCGACCTGAGCAGCGAGCTGGTGAGCGGCTACCCGGCCACGGTCGCGGGGCAGGCGAAGTGGATGAACGACGTCGCGAGCATCGTCGAGGCGGTTCCGAACGGCCGTGGACTGGGTGTCTTCTACTGGGAGGCCACCTGGACCGCCGTCACCGGCAACGGCTGGGACCCCAAGGACGCCGCCTCGGGCAACGGCTGGGAGAACCAGGCCCTGTTCGGCTACGACGACAGGGCGCTCGGCTCGATGGCGTGGTTCAAGCACCGGTAGGCACCCTTCAGGCACCAGAGGTCACCGGTTGAACCGGTGACGAGCATGCAGGCCCGGCCGCGCATACCCCGCGCGGCCGGGCCTACTTCGTCTGCATCAGCTGGATCAGGTTGCCGCAGGTGTCGTCCAGGACCGCGACGACGACCGGCCCCGCGTCCAGCGGCTCCTGCGTGAACCGCACCCCGAGCCCGGAGAGCCGCTCGAACTCGGCGCGCACGTCGTCCACGGCGAACGAGGCGGCCGGGATGCCGTCCTCGAACAGCGCGGCCTTGTACGGGCCCACCGCGCGATGTCCCGAGGGTTCGAGGAGCAACTCGGGACCGTCGGGGTCGCCGGGCGCGACGACGGTGAGCCAGCGGTCGGTGCCCACGGGCACGTCGTGCTTCGTGACGAAGCCGAGGACGTCGGTGTAGAACCGCCGGGCCTTCTCCTGGTCGTCGACGAAGACGTTGGTCAGATGGATCCGCACGGGTGCTCCCTGGGGGCGTGGACGGGCGTCGGTCCTCTCACCGTAGGGCCCCGGTGTCCCCCGGCCGAACGGGCGCGCCCGCAGGTCCGGGCGCCGTCGCCGGGGGGCGCCCGCCCCGATCCGGAACCGTGCCGCACGCCCCGCGCGCGTACGGCGTCCGTGCAGGCCGGACGGTGTACCCCGGACGGGCACGGCGGAGTCCGGGACGGGAAGGCGTCGACTGCGGGAGAGTGGACAGACGCGGTAGGAGGAGGCCCCGACGCGAGGACGGAGGGACAGGTTCAGATGCTGAGGACTCCCGTGGCCGGGCGGCGCCTGGAGATTCTGGAATGGCTCAAGGAGCCCGCCCTGCACTTCCCCGCGCGGCGGCGCGCCGCGTCCCCCGGGCACGGCGTCACCGCCGACGCGCTCGCCCACAAGCTCGGTGTGCGCCGCAAGGCCGCCGAGGCCCACCTCGCCCTGCTCGCGCGCGTGGGCCTGCTGCGGGCCGAGAAGGTCGGCCGGCGCACCTACTACCGGCGTGACGAGATCCGCATCGCGGAGGTCGCCCGCATGTTCGAGAAGGGCTGGCAGAGGTAGCGCGTGAGGGCTGGTGGGGCGGGGGAGGCGGGCCCGGGGAAAGCCCCGGCAAAGGCCCCCGCCCGCGCGCATGGAGGCGGGTGCCGACTGAAAGGATTACCTGTCTCCGACAGGAAGGGCACACGGTCATGCACCGTCGCGCGGCTCTCGTCCCTCTCCGGTACGTCAC
>NZ_LIRL01000809.1 GCF_001419795.1 Streptomyces niveiscabiei | reverse complement strand
ACCTCGACCCCACGGCCGTCGCCCCACCCCGGCCCGACCCACCCCTACGGCTGCTGCTCCTCGGCTGGAACCGCCGCGCCCCGCTCCTGCTGGACCTCCTGCCCGGCACCCGCGTCGACGTCGTCGCCGACTGCGCGCCGCCGGACGTCGCCCACCGCAGCGCCGACCCCGCCGCGCCCGAGACGTACGACGGCCTCGACCTCGCCGGCTACGACCGCGTCATCGCCCTCGGCGCCGACGAGCGGTCCGACGACCGGACGCTGCTGACCCTGCTGATCCTGCGCTCCCTGGAGACACGCCACGTGCCGCCCGTGGTCGCCGAGATGCGCGACCACCGCAGCCGCCGCATCGCCCCGCTCGGGCGCGCCTGCGACGTCGTCCTGAGAGGCGAACTCACCGCCCTCCTCATGGCACAGATCGTCCACAACCCCGAACTCGCCGCCGTCTTCGAGGAGATCTTCGCCGCACGGGGCGGAGCACTGGCCCTGCGCCCGGCGGGGTACTACGGCGTGGCCGGACGGGAGACGTCCTTCGCGACCGTCGTCGCGGCGGGGCTTCGGCGGGGGGAGTGCGTGATCGGGTACCGGGCACACGATCCGTCCGCTCTCCGGCCCTACGACAGCGTCCGGCTGTGCCCCGGGAAGTCCGAGCGGCGGGTGTGGAGCGGCGAGGACGAGGTCCTCGTGCTGACGGCAGGGCGGGCCGACGGTCCCGGGCGCTGTGTGCTGCCCGGGATGCGCGGGGAGAGCGACTCGCCGGGAGCCGGGGTCACGCCGTGAGGGACGGGGCACCTGGACCCGTGGGGAAGCCGGCGGCGACCGCAGCAGCCGGCCACCAGCCCTGTATGGGGCTCTCAAGCCGAGCGGAGGTTCGTCGCGTCGTGCTACCGTCCGACGTTTGCTGTGTTCCCGCCGCGCCTTCCCCGGTTCGGTCCCTTCGGAGGAAGGCTTTCTGTGAGTGATGCACCGGCTGCGAGCTTCGCCGGCTTCGGACTGCCCGGCGAGATCCTGCGGGTGCTCGGCGAACGCGGTGTGACGAAACCCTTCCCCATCCAGGCGGCGGCGCTGCCGGACGCGCTCGCCGGACGCGACGTGCTCGGGCGGGGCCGTACCGGGTCCGGGAAGACGCTCGCCTTCGGGCTGGCGATGCTGGCCCGTACGGCAGGACGGCGCGCGCAGGCCAAGGAGCCGCTCGGGCTCGTGCTGGTCCCCACCAGGGAGCTGGCGCAGCAGGTCGGCGAGGCGCTCGCGCCGTACGCGCAGGCGGTGGGCGTACGGATCGCGACCGTGGTCGGCGGGCTGTCCATGGGACGGCAGACCGCCGAACTGCGGGACGGCGCCGAGATCGTCGTCGCCACCCCCGGGCGGCTGCACGACCTCGTCGACCGCAAAGGGTGCCGGCTCGGGCGGGTACGGATCACCGTGCTCGACGAGGCCGACCAGATGTGCGACCTCGGGTTCCTCCCCCAGGTCACCGAACTCCTCGACCAGGTACACCCCGACGGGCAGCGCATGCTGTTCTCGGCCACCCTCGACCGCGACGTCGACCAGCTCGTGCGCGACCACCTCCGCGACCCCGCCGAACACTCCGTGGACCCCTCCAGCAGCGCGGTCCCGGCCATCGGGCACCACGTCCTCGTCGTACACGGCCCCGACCGGTACGCCGTGACCACCGAGATCGCCGCCCGCGACGGCCGCGTCCTGCTGTTCCTCGACACCAAGCACGGCGTCGACCTGCTCACCAAGCACTTGCGCGCCCACGGCGTCGCCGCCGCCGCGCTGCACAGCGGCAAGGCCCAGCCGCAGCGCACCCGCACCCTCGCCCAGTTCAAGAACGGCGAGGTCACCGCACTGGTCGCGACGAACGTCGCCGCGCGCGGACTGCACATCGACGACCTCGACCTCGTCGTCAACGTCGACCCCGCCACCGACCCCAAGGACTACCTCCACCGCGCGGGACGCACCGCCCGCGCCGGCCGCTCCGGCACCGTCGTCACCCTCGCCCTGTCGGGGCAGCGCCGCGAGGCGACCCAGGTCATGACGGACGCCGGCGTCACCCCGACCGTCACCAAAGTCCGTTCCGGCGAGGCCCAGCTGACCCGGATCACCGGCGCCAAGGCCCCCTCCGGGAAGCCCCTCGACGGCGGACCGCGCCCCAAGAACACCAACGCGCCCTTCCGGGGCATCGGCACCAGCAAGGACACGAAGACCACGAGGCCGTCCCGGAAGACGAGCGAGGCCCGCAAGCTCGCGGAGGCCCGCGAGGCGGCCCGGGTACGGCGCGGCGGCTGAACACCCCCGGCCCGCAAGGGCTATCCCCGAGCGGGCCGAGCGGGCCGAGGTGGGGCAGGAAGCCGAGCCACCCCGACCGGACATCAACGGACGTACTTGGCGGGTTTGGTGGCGGCGTTGAGCAGATACTCCAGAGGGCCGCGGCGGAAGAAGCGGGACCAGATCGTGGCGAACACGATCGCTGTCAGGATGTACGTGAGCACGGGCACCCAGGACGTCGTGGTGCCGGCGCCGGAGGCGGGCCACGCGGACTGTGCGAGGAAGTGGCCGACGTAGGCGGTCAGGGACATGGTGCCCACGGCGATGACCGGCTTCGCCAGGCGGCGCAGGAGCGGCAGGCGGTCCATCGCCGCCGTCGCGGCCACGATCACGAGGATCGCGATGCCCGCGCAGCCGATGGTGTCGAGGGTGGTGCCGGTGTGGGACACGGCGCCCAGCAGGTCCGAGGCCGACAGCTGGGGCCCGCCGGGCGCGCTGCCCATGGAGCCGCCGCTCAGGGAACCCGGACCGGAGCCGCTGGAGGGTCCCCGGCCTCCGCCGACGTTCCATACCGCGCTCGCGCCGGTCAGCAGGGTGGCCAGGCCGTAGGCGGCTGTGGCGAGACCGGCACCGAGGACGGCCAGGCGCCGCCGGACGGCGGGGGCGGACAGGTCGAGGCGGGCCAGAGCCATGCCGGTGATCACGAACGCCATCCACGTGATGGCCGGGTAGAGACCCGTCAGCAGCAGATCGAGCACTCCCACGGTGCTGAGCCGTTCCAGCGGGTCGTAGGCGTTGATGGTCTGCTGGACGGAGTCGCTCAGCCACATCTTCAGAACGAACGCCAGCTGCGGCATCACCAGCGCGATCCCGGCCGCGATGAACGCCAGCGTCCTGGCGCTCAGTCGTACCAGGAGCAGGGCGAGGAGGAAGTAGACGCCGTAGTAGGCGAGGATGATGATGTCCCCGTACTCCATCGCCAGCACGGTGCCCAGGGCCAGCAGGATCACGGCGCGGATCGCGATGCGGGCCTTCGCCTGTCGGCCCGCCAGTCCGGTCTTCGGCTCAAGGCGGCCGGCGATCAGCATCAGCGAGAACCCGGCGAGGGTGGCGAACAGGGCCGAGGCGCGTCCCTCGGCCAGGAAGTACACCCAGCTGCCGACGCTGCCCGGGGCGGACTCCATCGGGGCGATGTGCACGATGTACATGCCGAACACCGCCAGCGCACGGGCCAGATCAAGACCGACCAGGCGTCCCATCGTGGGGGCGCGCGATACTTGCCCGGCGGACTCGGACGATGCCTGCGGCGGTGGAGCCGCGTTCCTCTGCGGGGCCGATAGTTCCTGCGGTGGCTTTACCTCTGTCATACGACGAGTTTTTCGGTGCCGCCAGGAGCTGGGACATCCGACAGGCTTCGGCAAGGCCCCCGCCGACCGGCTGGGACCGCCCCGCCGACCGGCGGATTGTCGCCGCGATGACCATCCGCCGGGCCCGGCCGTTGTCGGACAGCGTGGTGCCGTAGGAGGGATATGGACGGCAAGTCGCCTGTGCCGTCCGGGGCGTGGCCCATCGCGTCCTGAGCAGGGAGAAGCCCGCCAACGTCGGTCGGCGGGCTTCGTCGTCCCGTGCGCTTACGGCGGTGGGGTCAGGAAGGCTTGACCGCCGTGACCGGCGTGGCGGTCACCTTGTCGTCGCACTCGGCCCACACCCCGTCGTCCAGGGCGACCTGGTGCTTCCCGGAGCTCGGCAGTCCGATGACCATCGTCGGATACGTCGACGGGGTGTTGCCCGAGACGCAGTAGCCGTCAGCCTCTCCCTGGACCTGGACGAAGGTCAGCTTCACCCACGCCTTGCCGTGCGGCCGGACCGTCACGGTGGCCGCCTTGCCGGTGGGGGTGACCTTGAGCGGGGTGTTCTGGGAAGGGGAGCCGTTGCCGGCGCCCGCGACCGTCGGATGGCCCTTCAGGACACACGTCCTCCCGGAGACGTTGGTGAACTCCACGACCGCCGCCCCGGTCCCGGTCCCGACGGGCCGGTTCGCGGCCTGCCACGCGCTGACCTGGAGGGCGGAGGCCGCACAGGCGGGCGGCGGAGCGGAGCTGGTGGCGCTCGCCGCCATGGCGGTGCCGGGCAGAATGCCGGTCACCGCCGCCGCGAAGGCCGTGACCGCCGTCGTCGCCAGAGCCGCCCTACGAATGCCGTTGCCGTGCCGCATGCTGTCGTCCCCCTGAGTCGTCTCGTCCGCGGGTTTCGGTCGTCGCACCCGCGGTACATGAGTGCAGACAGGATGGAGAGCGGCAGGGTTCCGTACGGCGACGGCTTGTGACAGAACGGTGACCGCGATGTTCGGCGGAGACGTAAACAAGACGACCGGATGGCCGAACTCCCGCTTTATATACGCCCCTTGAGTCCCGATAGCCTCACCCGTGGCCAGTAACGCATACCCCCCACCCAGGTTGCGTACCGGCGTGGACGACACCCGCCCGACCCTGCCCCGGGTGAACTCCCCCCCGTTCGCCGCCTCCAGGAGGATCACGGTGAAAGTTCACACCAGAAGCTCGGCGATCGTGGGCACGTTGGCCCTCGTCGCCTCACTCGCCCTGACCACGGCGTCCGCCGGCGAACAGGAGGCGGCGGAGGTCGCCCTGACGGCCGTCGCCACCGCACAGAGCCCCACCGCCGGAACGGCGGGCCCCGGGGGCACGGTCTGGATCGCCGAACGGGCCGGAAAGGTACGGGTGTTGACGCCGGGCGGCGGACTCGGCGCGCCTGTCCTCGACATCTCCGGCGACACCACGACCGACGGCGAACGCGGCCTGCTGGGCATCGCGTTCGACAACGACTTCACGCACTTCTACATCTCGTACACGAACCGTCAGGGCACCAGCACTATCGACGAGTTCGCCGTACGGGACGGCAGGCCGCAGGCGGACACCCGGCGGACCGTCATCACCCAGACCCAGCCCTTCGCGAACCACAACGGCGGCGACATCGCGTTCGGCCCCGACGGCTACCTGTACATCGCCCTCGGCGACGGCGGCTCGGCCGGCGACCCGCAGGGCAACGGGCAGAAACTGGGCACCCTGCTCGGCAAGCTGCTGCGGATCGACCCGAAGGGCGCGAAGCCGTACGCGATCCCGCGCGACAACCCGTTCGTCAACACCCCGGGCGCCAAGGGCGAGATCTGGTCGTACGGCCTGCGCAACCCCTGGCGCTTCTCCTTCGACAAGGCCACCCACGACGTGCTGATCGGGGACGTCGGCCAGAACGCCTGGGAGGAGATCGACTGGGCCCCCGCGAGCAGCAAGGGCGGCGAGAACTACGGCTGGTCCCAGATGGAGGGCAACCACCCCTTCCGGGGCGGCGTCGAACCGGCCAACCACGTCCGGCCGATCCACGAGTACGGCCGTACCGGCGGCGGCTGCTCGGTCACCGGCGGATACGTCTACCGCGGCAAGGCCGTCACCGGCCTCCAGGGCCAGTACGTCTTCAGTGACTTCTGCGACGGCACCCTGCGCACCCTGGAGATCCGCGACGGCCGGGTCATCGCCGTGAACGACCTCGGCGTCGACGGCGGCAGCGTCGTCGCCTTCGCCCAGGCGGCCGACGGCGAACTCTACGTCCTCAACCTCGCCGGCACGATCTCCCGCATCGACCCGGCCTGACGAACTCCGGTCGCGTGGACGGCAGTTAGAGCGCCGCCCACGCGACCGGCTCGACGACACCGCCGAGGAGCGTGTCACCCCACCTCATACCGGGCACCGGACGGCAGCTCCACCACGCCCGTGTGTTCGGCGGGATCTCGGCGTGGAAGTGCACCCGCGCGCCCTCGCGACGCCAGCCCGCGCGGGCGGGTCCGTACGGTGTCTCGCGCCAGGCCGACGCGTCGTCGAGGTCGTCGAGCAGCGTGGGGGAGACGTGGACGAGCCGGTAGCCGGGCTCCAGCGCGGCGAGTCCCGCGACGCGGCGGTGCAGCCAGTCGGCGACACCCCCGAGCGCGTAACGGTCGCCCAGCGCCTGGCGCTGCCCGTCCGGCGCGAGCCCGAAGACGAGGGCGAGGGCGTAGGCGGTGGGCGCGTCGGACATCATGCGCCCGCGCGGGGTGACGTAGGCGGCCCGGAAGGCGTCGGTGACGCGGGCGGCCAGGTCGCCGTAGCGGCGGGCGTCGGCGTCCCGGCCGAGCAGGGCCGCCGCCTTCGCGGTGAGGGCCGCCGAGCGGTGGAAGTACGCGGTGGCCACGATCCCGGCGTCGGTCTTGGCGTCACCGGGGCGGTCCGGCGGGGCGTCCGGATCGAGCCAGTCGCCGAACTGGAGCCCCTCCTCCCACAGCAGCGCGCCCCCGGCCCGTTCGCGCACGACGTCGACCCAGGCCGCCATCGCCGCGAAGCAGCGCCGCTCCCGCAGCCGCGAGCCGCCGTCGTTCGCCATCGGCAGGTACATGCCCTCGGCGGAGACCCGCTGCTCGATGGCCGCCGCGATCTGCGGCGTGGTCGCGCTCGCCAGCTCGAACGCCCCCGACGACCGGGCTCGTCCCCGTACGCAGCATGCGCGCCGCGTCGTTCGGCACGAAACCCGGCGTCTGCACGGCCTGCCGGATCCGCTCCCGTGTCGCGTCCGAGATCTTGTGCGGCTTGTGGAAGTAGGTCGAGACCGAGGACTTGCGAGACCCGCGCCAGCTCGGCGACATCGCGGATCGTGACCTTGTTCAGCGGTCCTCCCGGCGCCGGTCATCGTAGTGCGGGGGCGGGCGCGGGCGCGGGCCTGGACCGGCCGCCGGACGTCCCGGCGGGAGCCGGCCCGGGCCGGGGGCCTCAGCGCGTCACGGCGTCGACCGTACGGGCCCGGCCCGCCGAGAAGGCCACCGTGATCTGGACGGCGCAGGCCAGCAGAAGGACGCCGAGGGGCCAGGTCCAGGTGTCCGTGGCGTCGTGCAGGGCGCCCGCGCCCAGCGGGCCCAGGACGCCGATCAGGTAGCCGATGCCCTGGCCCATCGCGGAGAGCGCGGCCGTCGTGGCCGGGTCGGGGGAGCGCAGGGCGAACAGGCTCAGCGCCAGGGCGAAACCGGCGCCCAGACCGAGGCCGAGGACTGCCACCGAGGGCCACAGGAGGGCCTTCGGGCCGAGGACGACGCCCAGCAGGCCGGCCGCGGTGAGGCAGGCGACCGTCACACCGGCCGGGCGCTGGTCGGGCAGGCGCTTGCCCGCGGCGGCCAGGATCCAGGCGCCCACGACACCGACGGCGTTGCACAGGGACAGCGCGAGACCGGCGGACGTCGCGCTCAGGCCGTGGTCCTGCCAGATGCTCGGGAGCCAGCCGAAGACGGTGTACGACAGGAGCGCCTGGACCCCGAAGAACACGGTCACCTGCCAGGCCAGCGCGCTGCGCCACAGCCCCGAGGGACGCCCGCCCCCGGCGGCCGGCGGGGCGGCGGGCGGCGGCGCG
>NZ_LIRL01000808.1 GCF_001419795.1 Streptomyces niveiscabiei | reverse complement strand
CCGCCACCCCCTGCACCTCCCCCTGACGACCCGGGAGGTCGTCCTGACCGGCGTCACCAACTCGGTGGCCCCGCTCCCGCGTTGGCGGCCGACCCCCGAACAGCGGGACAGGGCGGAGGAGTTGATGGAGACCCTGGGCCTGGGGTCCCTCAAGGAGGCCCGCTGGCCCACGCTTTCGCAGGGTCAGCGGGGTCGCACGCTGATCGCACGGGCCCTGATGCCGGCGCCCCGCCTCCTGCTGCTGGACGAACCGGCGACAGGCCTGGACCTCCCCGGCAGGGAGCAGTTGATCGGCGCGCTGGGAGAACTCGCGGCGAACCACCCCGAGTTGGCGACGGTCCTGGTCACGCACCACCTGGAGGAGCTCCCGCCCCACACCACGCACGCCCTGCTGCTGCGGGACGGCCGGGCGCTGGCCCAGGGCCCGGCCCGGGAGACCCTCACCCCCGACCTGCTCGGCAAGTGCTTCGACCTGCCCCTGAGCCTGGACCGGCACGCCGACGGCCGCTGGAGCGTACGCATCCAACGGCCGAAGCGATGAACCGGCCCTCCACGAACGAGAGGGCGACTACTTGCTCAGGTGCGCCCAGAACTCGTCGAACGACAGCTTCTTGTCCCCGTCGAGATCCCGGCTCTTGATGATGGACTCGGCGACGGCCTCGGTGACGTTCCAGTCGCCACCCTGCGCGAGGGCGGTCTTGAACTCGGCCGCGGTGATCTCGCCGTCACCGTCCGTGTCGATCCGGTCGAATTCCTTGCGCGCTTCTTCGATGCTGGCCACCGATCCGCCCCTTATCCACTGCTTGCTGTCCGACTGACGCAGGTCAGACTAACTGCCCGCGCTCCCCCGCAGCGCCGCGACCACCCACGCGAAGTCCTCCGCGTGCGGCGGCGCCGGCTGCCGCTGAAGGACGGCGAGCAGCTCCCGGTACCGGGCGACGCGCTCGTCGAACCCGGCGGTCATCCGCTCCAGGACGTCCCCCCGGTCGGCGTCCCCGAACAGCTCCCGCAGCACCGCCCCGGCCTCGGCGGAGTCCGGCGCGACCCCCCGCTCCCGCAGCGGAGCGACCAGCTCGACGAGCCGCTTGGCGAACCACACCGCCTCCCCGGAGGGTGAACTCCCCGTCCGGTCGGCCGCGTTGAACTCGACGGCCCGCCGCATCTGCGCCCGGAACTCCGGGTCCTCCAGCATCTCCGCCAACTCGACCCAGGCGTCGACCTGTTCGGGCGTCGGATCGTCGGACAGCTCGACGGCCGTACGCCGCATCCGCTCCTGGATGTCGGGGTCGACCCCCGGCAGCCCGTGCAGCGTCTCCGCCACGAACTCCTCCATGATCCGCTGCCGTTCGGCCGCGGACAGCTTCGCCAGTCGGTGCATGAGCTTCATCTCCTCCGTCGTGGAACCCCGTCGTGCGACGCTCGACAGCACGGCCCGGATCACCTTCAGGGACCTGATCTGTACGTCGATGGCGGCGACGTGCGTCGCGGCCACCTCGGCGACGGTCCGCTCCCCGGCCAGCACCTCGCGCACGGCGTCGAGCCCGAGCCCGAGTTCGCGCAGGGTGCGGATCAGCTCCAGCCGGGCGGCGCCCTCGGCGTCGTACAGCCGGTAGCCGCCCGCCGAGCGGCCGACGGGGTCGAGGACGCCCTCGTCGGACCAGTAGCGGACGGTGCGGACGGACAGTCCGCTGGAGCGGGCCAGCTCGCCGATGGTGAACAGCCCCGTACCGTGGTCGATCATGTGTCGGAGTCTGGGCCTTCCAGTGGGTGGAGACTCAAGCGGCTCGTTCAGGAGGTGTGCGGTGGAGACCTTGCGGGACATTCTCGACGGCGCGGCGCGCGGCGTCTTCCCCCCGCCGGACGGCCGTACGACGGTGGTCCCCCAGCTGTCGCGACGCGACGCGGGCGTCCTCAACTTCACCGCGCACGCGGTGGTCTTCCTCGACGAGGACCCCGACTGGGTGTACGCGCAACTCGGCCGCGTGGACTGCGACATGTACTCCGCGCCGACCCACCCGGCCTTCCTCGCCGCCCTGTTGGCGCACACGGGCCGCACCGCGGAGACGGTCGACGCGATGCTGCTGGCCCAGCCCCGCGAGGGCGAACTCCCGTTGCCGCTGCGGGAGATCACGGACGCCGGGCACCCCAGGGTGGCGTACGCGCGCAAGCGGCGGGACGACGTACGGGTCTGGCGGGCGGACGGCGGTGTCCTGGTCCTGGGACGCGGGATCGGCGGACGGCTCGAAGTGTCCGTGGAGGTCGACGAGTCCGTACGCGGCCGGGGTCTCGGGCGGCAACTCGTGGACGCGGCGCGGTACTTGGCCGGGGAGCCGGTGTGGGCACAGGTCGCGCCGGGGAACGCCCGGAGTCAGCGGGCGTTCCAGGCGGCGGGCTATGTGCCGGTGGGGTCGGAGCTGTTGATGCTCAGCACCGGATGAGTCAGTGCCAGGGCTCGAAGTACGGGTTGCTCCGGCAGTCGTCCATGATCTCGATCTTCTTGACCTTGTCGACCGGGCACACTCCGAGGATGTACTCGCGGGCGATCCCGCCGGGGAACGCCACCTCGACCTGGTCGGCCCACTTGTGCGTGTCGCCGATCGTCTTGTTGACGTCAATGCCGCCGGGGGCGTCGATGTAGTAGTTCCAGCCGGACTTGTACCAGGTCTTGTACAGGTCGTGGTCGTAGCTCGTGGAGACGTACGGGGAGGGCTGGTTGACGAGGACGTACTTCTCCACGTCGTACTGGCCGTTCTCGACGTCCTTGGGGAAGAACCCGAAGGGGAAGATCTTGTCGGGGGTGCGGCTGTCGCTGCGGTAGAGGGTGCCGCAGGTGGTGCGCCAGACGGGGTCGGGAGTGATCCGGTCGAGGTGGACGTTCTTGTCGGCCGCCGCCTTCAGCTTGTCCTCGAACTGGGGGCACTTGGGGGCTGCCGCGAGGGTCGGGGCG
>NZ_LIRL01000807.1 GCF_001419795.1 Streptomyces niveiscabiei | reverse complement strand
GCTCGTCGACGAGCACCGCATGCTCGGCATCTCCGTGATCCCCGGCACCGCCTACCTGGAGATGGTGCGCGCGGCGGCGGCCGACCGGGGCCTGAGCGGCGCGGTCCGCTTCGAGGACGTCCTGTTCCTGGCGCCGGTCGTGCTCGGCGAGGGCCGGGAGCGCGAGGTCCGCGTGGTCCTCGACAAGGTGGCCGACGACTACCGGTTCTCGGTCGTCAGCGCGGACGGCGAGCGCTGGAGCGAGCACGTCACCGGCCGCGTCCTGCCCCTGCCGGACCAGGACCCCGCCCACCTGGCCCACACGGCCGCCGAGCTGGTGGAGCGGCACGGCCTGCGCGACGCGGGCGAGGTGAGCCACGACGGGCCGATGACCTTCGGGCCGCGCTCGCAGTGCGTGGAGGCCGTCTGGACCGGCGAGGGCACGGCCCTGGCCCGGCTGTCGGTCCCCGAACGCTACGGCGAGGAGGTGGCCGCGCTCGGCCTGCACCCCTTCCTCCTGGACATCGCCACCGGGTTCGCCAGCCTCTACCTCGAACGCGACTACCTGATGCCGCTGCGCTACCGGGCCATCGACGTCCTCGGCCCGCTCCCCGCGCGCATCCACAGCCTCCTCACCTACCGGGGCGACCCCGCCCGCACCTCGCGCGAGACCCTCTCCTTCGACGTGACCCTGTTCGACGAGGACGGCCAGATCCTGCTGCGGGCCGAGGAGTTCGTCATGAAGACGGCCCGCGCCCTCGACACGAAACTGCCGGCCCTGCGCGACGGCCGCTCCGACGAGGTCGGCACCTACGCCTACCCGCAGCTCCGCGCGGACGACGAGAACGCCTTCCTCGCCCACCTGGAGACCGGCATCCGGCCCGCCGAAGGCGCCTCGGCCTTCGAACGCCTGCTGGCCCGCGAACTGTCGCCCCAGGTGGCCGTCGCGACCAAGGACCTCGCGGCGATCGTCGCGAACGTCGGCGCCCTCGGCACCGACACCGACGAACCGGACGAGACGCGCACCCCCGCCGCGGCCCACCCCAGGCCCGCGCTCGCCACCGCGTACGTCGCCCCCCGCGACCCGCTGGAGCAGGCGCTCGCCGAGCTGTGGCAGGACCAGATCGGCGTCGCCGAGGTCGGCGTGCACGACAACTTCTACGAACTCGGGGGCCATTCACTGCTCGGCATCAAACTCCTGGCGCGGCTGCGGGACACCCTGCACGTCCAGGTCGCCTTGCAGTCCCTCTTCGACAACCTCACCGTCGCCGAACTCGCCGCGGTCGTCGCGGCGCAGCTTCCCGACGGGACGACACAGCAGCAGGACCGACACAACGGGAGGCAGGCGTGAGCCGGGTCGGTGTGGTGGGCGCGGGAGTCATGGGCGGCGGAGTCGCCCAGAACCTGGCGACCGCCGGGCACGAAGTGGTTCTGATCGACGTCAGCAAGGAGGTACTGGACCGCTCCGCCGAGCGGATCCGCAACGACCTGCGCTTCAGCAGGCTGCTCGGCACGGCGGCCGGAACGGTCGTGGACGCCGCCCGCGCACAGGAGGCGATCACCTTCACCACCGACTACGAGGCCCTCGGCGACGCCGACTTCGTGATCGAGAACGTCACCGAGCGCTGGGACATCAAGGCGCGGGTGTATCCGGTGCTCGACGAGGTGTGCCCGCAGCACGCGGTGTTCGCCGCCAACACCTCCGCGATCCCCATCACCCGCATCGGCTCGCTGACCCGGCGCCCCGCGCAGGTCCTGGGCATCCACTTCATGAACCCGGTGCCGCGGAAACCCGTCGTCGAGCTGATCCCCGGCCACCACACCTCGAAGGAGTCGGTCGGCACCGCCCAGCAGCTCCTGGCGAGCATGGGCAAGACCGGGATCGTCGTGAACGACTCACCGGGCTTCGTGTCGAACCGGGTCCTCATGCTCACCATCAACGAGGCCGCGTTCCTCGTGCACGAGAACGTGGCCACGCCGGAGGACGTCGACAAGGTCTTCACCTCCTGCTTCGGCCACCCCATGGGCCCGCTGGCGACGGCGGACCTGATCGGGATCGACACGATCCTCTACAGCATCGAAGTCCTCCACGAGAGCTTCGGTGACAGCAAGTACCGACCGTGCCCCTTGCTCAAGAAGATGACCGACGCCGGACTCCACGGCCGTAAGTCCGGGCAGGGGTTCTTCTCCTACGCCTTGGAGGTCTGACATGACGGCAGCGGTGGGACCGGAGATAGCGAAGTTCCTGGCCGGCAGTTTCCCCAACCTGGAGATCGGCGACGACGAGGACCTCTTCGCGGGAGGCATCGCCAACTCGCTGTTCACCATCCAGCTCATCATGTTCGTCGAGAAGCGCTTCGGGGTGCAGATACCCAACGAGGACCTCGAACTCGACAACTTCCGGACCGTCACGGCCATGACCAAACTGGTCGAGCGGCTGACCCAGGCGCGGTCGGATGTCTGACCGCCCCCACGGCAGGGAGGAGTTCCGGGCCGCCGTCGACGCCGAGATAGCGCCCCGCGCGGCCGGGTTCGACCGGGACCAGGCCGTACCCGGCGACGTCCTGGCCCGCATGGGCGAACTCGGCTGGTGGGGGGCGATCCTGCCCGCCGAGGTGGGCGGCTCGGGCCTGGACATGGTGACCCTGGGGGAGCTGCACGAGGAGGTCGGCCGGGGCTGCTCCTCGGTCCGCAGCCTCCTCACCGTCCACTCCATGGTGGCGTACGCGGTCTCCCGCTGGGGCAGCGACGAACAGCGCGCCCGCTGGCTGCCCCGGCTGGCGCGCGGCGAGACCGTCGGCGCCTTCTGCCTGACCGAACGGGAGGCCGGCAGCGACGTCGCGAACATCGCGGCCACCGCCGTACGCCAGGACGACGGCGGCTTCGTCCTCGACGGCGCCAAACGCTGGACGACCGGCGGGCAGATCGCGCACCTCCTGCTCGTGTTCGCCCGCACCGGACGCGGCATCTCGGCCTTCCTCGTCGAACGCGACACCCCCGGCGTCGAGGTCCGGCCCGTCCACGGCATGCTCGGCACCCGGGGCAGCATGCTCGCCGAGATCGACTTCCGGGACTGCCGGCTCGGCCCCGACGCCCTCCTGGGCCCCGACGGCTTCGCGCTCGCCACCGTCGTCACCGGCGTCCTCGACATCGGCCGCTACAGCGTCGCCTGCGGCAGCGTCGGCATCGTCCAGGCCTGCCTGGAGGCCGGGGCCCGCTTCACCGCCGAACGCGGCGGACGGGCCCAGCCGCTGAGCGAGCACCAGCTGATCCGGCAGATGCTGACGCAGATGGTCACCGACGTCAGCGCGGCCCGGCTGCTGTGCCGGCAGGCCGGGGAGCTCAAGGACCGGCAGGACCCGCAGACCATCATGGCCACCTGGATCGCCAAGTACTTCGCCTCGACCGCCGCCGCCCGCGCCGCGAGCGACGCCGTACAGATCCACGGGGCCGCCGGCTGCGCCCCGGACCATCCCGCGCAGCGCTACTACCGCGACGCCAAGGTCATGGAAATCATCGAGGGCAGCACCCAGATCCAGCAGATCAAGATCGCTGAGGAGGCGTACAGGTGGACAGCCAGGTAAGCGCGCCGGCCGTCCCCGGAGGACGGCGCGACACCCCCCGGGACAAGCCGCGCCGGGGCCGGATCAAGTGCGTGGTGTGGGACTTGGACGAGACGCTCTGGGACGGCGTCCTGCTGGAGGACGGCGACGTCGCCGTGCGGCCGGCGGTCGTGGAGCTGATCAGGGAACTCGACGCGCGCGGCATCCTCCAGTCGGTGGCGAGCAAGAACGACCACGACGCGGCGCTGGAGCGGCTGGAGGCCTTCGGGCTCGCCGAGTACTTCCTCCACCCCCGGATCGGCTGGGGGCCCAAGTCCGACTCCGTCGCCGACATCGCCGCGGCCCTCAACATCGGCGTCGACTCCCTCGCGTTCGTCGACGACCAGGAGTTCGAACTGGAGGAGGTCGCCTTCCGCCACCCGCAGGTGCTGTGCGTCGCGGCGGCCGAGATCGGCCAGGCCGTCTCCGGCTGGGAGGAGTTCCGGCCCCGCTTCATCACCGACGAGTCCCGCAACCGCCGCTCGATGTACCGCAGCGCCATCGAACGCGACCAGGCGGAGGAGGAGGCGAAGACCACCGGCGAGGACTTTTTGGCCACCCTCGGCATGGTCTTCACCATCAGCGACGCCGCCGAGGAGGACCTGCGGCGGGCCGAGGAACTCACTGTACGCACCAACCAGTTGAACTCCACCGGCAAGACCTACTCCTACGACGAACTCAAGGAGCTGTGCGCGTCCCCCGACCACCGCCTGCTCGTCGCCGACCTGGAGGACCGCTTCGGGCAGTACGGGAAGATCGGCCTCGCCCTGGTCGAGACGCGCGGACCGGTCTGGAAGCTGAAGCTGCTGCTGATGTCCTGCCGGGTGATGTCGCGCGGCGTCGGCGCGGTCCTCCTCAACCACGTCATGACCCTCGCCCGCGACCACGGCGCGGCGCTCCAGGCGGAGTTCGTCGAGACCGGACGCAACCGCATGATGTTCGTGACCTACCGGTTCGCGGGCTTCAAGGAGGTCGGGAAGAACGGGGACGCGCTGCTGCTGGAAGCGGACCTGAGCCGGGTCCAGCCGGCCCCCGACCACCTGGTGGTCACCCCGCCGGAGGCCTGACGGCCGGAACGCCCCATCCCCTGCTCCATCCCCTGCTTTGTTCCCCTGCTTTGTTCCACGGGAAGAACGGATCGAGAACCAGATGGCAACCTTCGTCCTGGTCCACGGCGCCTGGAGCGGTGCCCACGACTTCCGCAAGGTCCGCGGCNNACATCGCCGACCGCGTCAGCCACCTCGTCTACCTCGACGCCTTCGTGCCCGACGACGGCGAGGCCGCCGGCCTGCCCGGCGGGGCCAGCGCCCCGCGTGTCACGGAACTCGGCGGTTCCTGGCTGCTCCCGGCGCCCGTCCGCGAGTTCGACGACCCCGAGACCGGCGCCTGGATCACCGCACGGCGCACCCCGCAGCCCCTCGGCACGTTCACCGAACCGGTACGGCTGACGCG
>NZ_LIRL01000806.1 GCF_001419795.1 Streptomyces niveiscabiei | reverse complement strand
AAGGCGATCGGCGCGGAGAACGTGGGCCTGCGGATCTCCCCGGGGAACACCGTGAACGGCATCGCGGAGACCGACACGGACACCCTCTACCCGGCGCTGGCCGAGACCCTGTCCGGCGACGGCCTCGCCTACCTGCACCTCACCACGATGAACCACGACCACCCCCTGTTCCCCCGCCTGCGCGCCCNNACGGCGGACAGCGCGCGGCGGAACAACTCCTCGCGGCCGGCGCCGACTTGGTGGCCCTGGGCCGCGCGTTCCTCGCGAACCCGGACCTCGTCGCCCGCATCCGGCGGGGCGCCCCGCTCAACGAGGTGCGGGACGCCCTGATGATGTACACGGGCGGCGAGAGGGGATACCTGGACTACCCGACCCTCGACGGACCGAGCCTCTACCAGCCGAGCCCGGACCGGCCCGCGCCGGGTCAGACCAGCGACGACAGGTACGCGGACGTCTTCTCCGGCTCGTAGAAGAAGTCCTCGAAGTCCGCCGGATCGTCGAACGCGTTGGCGAACCGGTCGGCGGCGGGCGGCAACTGCCCTGCCGCGCCAAGGAGGTTGACGACGTGCTCCGGCGGCGGCGCGAGCATCGCGTTGGTCCACTTCGTGACGTGCCGCGCGGTGTCCCAGTACAGCTCGAAGGTGGACCGCATCCACTCCTCGTCGAACTCCTTCTCCCCGCGGCCGAGGATGGCGGCGAGGTACGAAGCGGCGCATTTCGCGGCGGAGTTGGAGCCCTGGCCGGTGATCGGGTCGTTCGCGACGACGACGTCGGCGACACCGAGGACGAGTCCGCCGCCGGGGAGCTGCCCGACGGGGTTGCGGACGGTCGGGGCGTAGCGGCCGGCCAACGTGGCGCCCGCGTCGGTGAGTTCGACGTCGCGCGCCCGGTCGTACTCCCAGGGCAGGAACGTCTTCATCAACTCAAGGGTGAGGGACAGGTGTTCGGCGGGGTCCTTGACGCCGTCGAAGGCGTCGACGGGGCCGCCGGGCACGCCCTCCCAGAAGAGGATGTCCGCGCGGCCCGACGTGGTGAGCGTCGGCATGACGAACAACTCCCCCACGCCGGGTACCAGGTTGCAGCGGACGGCCTCCGTGCCGGGGTGTTCGGGGCGCGGGCCCAGGCCGTGGACGTACGCGACCGCGAGGGCGCGCTGCGGGGCGGCGTACGGGGAGCGTTCGGGGTCGCGGGCGAACATCGACACCAACTCGCCCTTGCCGGCGGCGACCAGGACGAGGTCGTACGTACGGGAGAAGTAGTCGAGGTCGCCGACTGCCGCGCCGTGGATGACCAGTTGGCCGCCGCGCTGCGCGAAGGTCTCCATCCAGCCGGCCATCTTCACGCGCTGGTCGACGGATTGGGCGTATCCGTCGAGGCGGCCGAGCCAGTCGATGGCGCGCTCGCCGGCCGGACCCGCGACCGAGACGCCGAGGCCCTCGATCTTCGGGGCCTGGCTCGCCCAGAAGTCGATCCCGAGGTCGCGTTCGTGCTGGAGGGCCGTGTGGAACATGCACTGCGTGGACATCACGCGGCCCGAACGGATCTCGTCCGCCGTCCGGTTGGACATCAGGGTGACCTCGTAGCCGTGCTGCTGGAGGCCGAGGGCGAGCTGGAGGCCGGACTGGCCGGCCCCCACGACGAGTATCTTCCGCATGCGGGGAGTCGCTCCTATTCGGGTGTTTCGTCGAGCGCGTGCGTCACCAGGGAGAGCAGGGTGTCGATGACGGAGATCCGGCGGCGGGCGTCCATGACGACGACCGGCACTTTCTGAGGGATCATCAAAGCCTCGCGCACGTCGTCCGGTTCGAAGCGTTCGGTGCCGTCGAAGTGGTTGACGGCGACGACGTACGGCAGTCCGCAGCTCTCGAAGTAGTCCAGCGCCGGGAAGCAGTCCTTCAGGCGGCGGGTGTCGGCGAGGACCACCGCGCCGAGCGCGCCGCGCACCAGGTCGTCCCACATGAACCAGAAGCGCTGCTGGCCGGGGGTACCGAAGAGGTACAGGACCAGGTCGTCGTCCAAGGTGAGGCGGCCGAAGTCCATCGCGACGGTCGTCGTGAGCTTGTGCGGGGTGGCGCTCAAGTCGTCGGTGGCGGCGGAGGCTTGAGTCATGAGCGCCTCCGTCTGGAGGGGCGTGATCTCCGAGACGGCCGTGACCAGCGTCGTCTTGCCGACGCCGAAGCCTCCGGCGACGACGATCTTCGTGGCGACGGGGGCGCGGGTGCGGTCCGTCTGCCAGGACTTCAGGTTCTCGTCCTCGTCGACTCCCCATCCGGGGACGCGGTCAGAGACGACGGAGTCCACTCAGCACCCTTTCCAGCAGAGCGCGGTCGGGGCGGCCCGTACCGTGGGCGGTACCGGTGCCGTACACCCGGATCTTTCCCTGGTCCGCGAGGTCGCTCAGCAGGACCCGGACCACGCCGAGCGGCATGCGCAGCAGCGCGGCGATCTCGGCCACGGTCCGCATGCGGCGGCACAGTGCGACGATCGCGGCGAGCTCGGGGAGGCCGCGGAAGTCTTCCTGACGGTTCGTCAACTCCTTGTGTTCCTCGGGCGCTTCGAGCGCCGCGACGAAGGTCTCGACGAGGAGGACGTGACCGAAGCGGGTGCGTCCGCCGGTCAGGGAGTACGGGCGGACCCGGGCCGGGCGTCGGCCGGCGCCGCGTACCGGGAGTTGGTTCCTGGTCATCGCGCGCCTCCTTCCGCCTCCAGCGACTTCCGTAGTTCCGTGCGGAGTTCGGGAGTCAGGACGTGTCCGACGCGGCCGACGAACAGGGCCATGTGGTACGCGACGACGCTCATGTCGACGTCCGCGTCGCCGTGCACTCCGAGCAGGGAGCCGTCGCTGATCGACATCACGCACAGGCTGCCGTCGTCCATCGCGACCATCGTGTTCTTCACGCCGCCGAAGTCCATCAGGCGGGCGGCGCCCAGCGTCAGGCTGCCGATGCCGGAGACGATCGTGGCGAGGTCGGCGGACGAGCCTCTCGGGCCTGCCCGTTTGCTCGAACTCTCCTCTTTCGCCCGGCTGTTGGCGCCGGGATCGGAGGACAGGAGCAACAGGCCGTCGGAGGAGACCACGGCCACGGACTGGATGCCGGGGACCTCCTCCACGAGGTTGTTCAACAGCCAGTGCAGGTTACGGGCTTCGCTGCTCAGGCCGAAGGTACTGGGCGCGGTCAACTGCTTGCCTCCTCGACGGTGCCCCCCGTGGTGTCCCCGGCATGTCCCTGCGTGCTGCCCTCGACTCCCCTTTCCTGCGAGGGCAGTTGAGAAGGCAGCTCCCCGCTGACCGTCTCCTCGGCGAGCTCCGACTCGGCGTCCCGGTACCCGGCGACGGCCCCCCGCCGGAACCCGCCCAGCTTCTTCCGCAGCGCCTCGGCATCGACGCCGCCCGCCGCCCTCGGCCGCACGACCTCCTCGGGCGCGGCCACCTTGGGCGTCCGCTTGGGCAACCCCTTCGCGGTGACCTGCTCCTCGGGCTCGGCCCGGGAGTGCTCCACCGACTCGGGGTACGGCTCGGCTTGGGTACGCGGCGCGGTGTCGGTACGCGGCCCGGTGTCGGTACGCGGATCAGCTTCGGTACGCGGCTCGGCGCCGGTACGCGGCCCGGCTTCGGTACGCGGCTCGGTGTCGGCGCGGGGAGCGAAGCCGGCGCGCGGATCGAGCCCGGCACGCGGGTCGTCAGCGGCACGCGGAACCGATTCGCTGCGCGGCTCCGGCGGAAGCGAGAGGACCATGGTCGTCTCGGAGGAGACGGGCGGCTCGACGAACTCGTCGGGCTCGGCGACGTCCGGGGCTTCGGGGTCGGCTGCGTCCGGGGCCTCAGGCTCGGCGC
>NZ_LIRL01000805.1:17055-17669 GCF_001419795.1 Streptomyces niveiscabiei | reverse complement strand
ATCGACGGCGACCTCGACGCGGACACCTTCGTCGCCGCCTGGCGGCACGTCGTCGGCCGGCACGACGCCCTGCGCTGCTCGTTCCGCTGGGCGGACGTCCCGCACCCCCTCCAGGTGGTGCACCGCGCCGCTCCCCCGGACTTCCAGGTCCTCGACTGGCGGGGCACCGCGCCCGACGACCTCGACCGGCGCCTGGACACCCTGCTGGCGGACGAGCGGCGCCGCGGCTTCGCCCTGTCCGACGCCCCGCCGCACCGCTTCCACCTCGTGCGCACCGGCGCCCGCAGCCACCAGCTGATCTGGCACAGCCACCACATCCTCGCCGACGGCTGGAGCGTCGGCCCGGTCCTCAGCGAGGTGTTCGCCACCCACACGGCGCTGCGCGACACCGGCGAGACCCCCCGCCACCTCCCCGAACCCGTACCCCACCGGGCCTACGTGGCCTGGCTCGGCGAGCAGGACCAGGACACGGCGGAGCTCTACTGGCGCACCGCCCTGGCCGGGGTGGCCGAACCCACCCCGATCCCCGTGGTGCGCCCCGCGACCGGCGAGGCCGGCGGCGAGACCCGCTCGGCCGAACTCGCCCTGCCCGCCGAGGTGATCGAGCGCCTGAA
>NZ_LIRL01000805.1:0-17001 GCF_001419795.1 Streptomyces niveiscabiei | reverse complement strand
GGCAGGTCCATGGACCTGCCGCAGGTCGAGCGCATGGTGGGGCTGCTCACCAACACCGTGCCGGTGCGGGTGCGGTGGGACGAGAACGAGACCCTCGGCGACTGGCTCGGCCGGCTCGGCGGGCAGCTCGCCGGGCTGCGGGACGTCGAGCACTGCGCCCTGTCCGACGTGCACGGCTGGTCCGCGGTGCCGCGCGAGCGGCTGCTGTTCGACAGCATCGTCGTCTTCCAGAACCTCGCGCCCGTCCCCCGCGCCGACCTCGGCGGGCTCGACGTACGGATGGGCCGGGTGCGGCAGAGCAGCGGCTTCCCGCTGATGCTCAACGCCCGCTTCGCGGCGACGGGTGCCGTCCTGGAGCTGATCCACGAGGACGACCGGGTCGACCCGGCGGACGCCGAACGGCTGCTGGCCTCCCTCGGCCACCTGCTCACCGCGTTCGCGGACCGCCCCGAGGCCCGGCTGCGCGACCTGTCCGCCGTGCCCGGCGACGAGTACGCCGGGGCGGGCATCGCGCCCACCCGGGAGTTCCCGCACGCCACCAGCGTGCCCGCGATGCTCGCCGCCCAGACGGCACGCACCCCCGACGCGGTCGCCGTCGTCTCCGGCGGCCGGTCGCTGACGTACGGCGAACTCGACGCCCGCGCCGCCGGACTGGCCGCGCTGCTGCGGGCCGCCGGGGCCGGGGCGGGCGACCGGGTGGCGGTGCGTGTGGAGCGCTCCGCCGACCTGCTGGTGGCCGTGTCCGCCGTGTGGCGGGCGGGCGCGGCGTACGTGCCGCTGGACCCGGAGTACCCGGCCGAGCGGGCCGCGTACGTCGTGGCGGACTCCGGCGCGACGGTCCTGCTGGTCTCCGGGGAGACGCCGGCCACGCTCCTGGACGCCTGTGCGGCCGTGGTGCGTGTCGAGGACGCGGGCACCGACCCGGGCAGTGCCGGACCCACGGTGCTGCCCGACGACCTCGCCTACGTGCTCTACACGTCCGGCTCCACCGGGCGCCCCAAGGGCGTCGAGGTCTCGCACCGCTCCCTGGCGCTGCTGATCGCGGCGATGGGCGAGGTGCTGGGCTCCTCGCCGGACGACGTGTGGCTGGGGCTGACCGCCCTGTCGTTCGACATCTCCACCGTCGAGCTGCTCCTGCCGCTCACCACGGGCGGCCGGGTCGTCGTGGTCCCCGAGGAGGACCGCTGGGACGGCGCCGCGCAGCGGGAGCTGGTGCGCGCGCACCGGGTGACGCACGTCCAGGCCACCCCGTCGGGCTGGCGCCTGCTGCTGGCGGCCGGGTTCGGCGCCGGGGACGGGGTCCGGGTGGGGCTGACCGGCGGCGAGGCGCTGCCGGACCGGCTGGCCCGGCGCCTCACGGCGCTGCTGCCCCGGCTGGTCAACGTCTACGGGCCGACCGAGGCGACCGTCTGGGCCACCTGCGAGGAGATCACCGCCGACAGCGACGAGATCACCGTCGGCCGCCCGCTCGTCAACTACAGCGCGCACGTCCTGGACGACGCCCTGCGCCCGATGCCGGACGGCGCGCCGGGCGAACTGTTCCTGGGCGGCGCCGGGGTGGCGCGCGGCTACCACGGGCGTGCGGCGCTGACCGCCGAGCGGTTCGTGCCCGACCCGTTCGGGCCGCCCGGCGCCCGCCTGTACCGCACCGGCGACCTCGTGGCCCGGCGCACGGACGGGCGGCTGCGCTACCTGGGGCGGACCGACCACCAGGTGAAGGTCAGCGGCCACCGGATCGAGCTGGGCGAGATCGAGGAGGTCCTCGCCCGGCACCCGGACGTGACGGGCGCCGCCGTGACGGTGTGGCACGACGACGCCGGCGAGGCGTTCCTCGCCGCCCATCTGACCGGGCGCGGCCTGGATGTCGCGCAGGTCCGCGGGTTCCTGCGGGAGGAGCTGCCCCGGGCGATGGTGCCGGCCCGGCTGATCGTGCTGGACCGCATGCCGCTCAGCCCCGCCGGGAAGGTGGACCGGGCGGCGCTGCCCGCGCCGGACGCCGGACCGTCGGACCCGGCACGCCGTATCGCCCCGCGCACCGCGCCGGAACAGGCGCTGGCGGACGTGTGGCGGGAGGTCCTCGGGGTGCCCGAGGTCGGTGTCACCGACGACTTCTTCGCGCTCGGCGGCACCTCCGTCAAGGCCGTCATGGTCACCGCCCGCGCCCGCGAGCGGGGCATCGCCCTGACCACCCGCCAGATCTTCGCCCACCCCACGGTCGAGGCGCTCGCCGCCCTGGAACCGGCCCCGGCCCGCGCGTCCGGCGCACCGGACCGGCCCTTCGCGCTCGCCCCGCTGGAGGCGGACGACCTGGCCGGGCTGCTGGAGGCGGCCGGTCCAGGCGCAGTCGAGGACGTGCTGCCGCTGTCCCCGCTCCAGACGGGTCTGCTGCTGCACACCCTCGCGGAGAGCGGCGACTATGTGCGGGCGTTCGCGGTCGACGTCGACCTGGCCGGCGACAGCGACGCCGACGCCTTCGAGGCGGCCTGGCGCCATCTGACCGCCCGGCACACCATCCTGCGCTCCACCTTCCACTGGGCGGGCCTGCCGCACCCGGTGCAGGTGGTCCTCGCCTCGGCGCCGCCCGTGTTCGTGCGGGCCGACCTGACGGACCTGCCCGAGGAGCGGCGCGCCGAGCGGCTCGCGGAGCTGACCGACGCGGAGCGGCACACCGTCTTCGACCTGTCCGCCGCGCCGCCCGCCCGCTTCCTGCTGATCCGCACCGGGCCCGAGCGGTGGCGGTTCGTGTGGACCACCCACCACATCGTGTTCGACGGCTGGAGCCTGCACGCCCTGTTCGCCGAGGCGTTCGACGCCTACCGGCACCTGCGCGACACCGGCCGCCTGCCGGACGCGCCGCCCCCGCCGCGCTACCGCGACTACCTGGCCCTGCTCGCCGGGCACGCCGCGCAGGACACGGACGACGACGGCCGGGGCCTCGGGTACTGGCGGACGGCGCTGGCCGGGTTCACCCGGCCCACCCCGCTGCCGGGCAGCCGCCCCACCGGGGTGAGCGCGGGCTCGCTCACCGAACGGCACACCGTGGCACCGGAGTTGCTCGGCGCGCTGGAGGACGCCGCCCGCCGTCACCACGTCACCGTGGCAACCCTGGTGCACGCGGCGTGGGCGGTCCTGCTGAGCCGCGCGGGCGGGGAGCGCGACGTCGTCTTCGGCACGACGCTCTCCGGCCGCTTCGGTGACGTCCCCGGCATCGAGCGGATGGTGGGGCTGCTGATGAACACCCTGCCGCTGCGCCTCGACACGGACCCGGGGCTCTCCCCGACCGGGCTGCTGCGGGCGGTGCACGAGCGGATCACCGACCTCGCCGGGCGCGAGCACCTCGCGCTGGGCGACATCCAGCGGGTCAGCGACGTGCCGGGCGGGCGCCGCCTGTTCGACAGCCTCGTCGTGTTCACGGACGTCGGTGACTCCGCGCTGCCCGAGGGGGTCAGTCCCGTCCCGGACACCGAGGTCCGCGACACCGGCTACCCGCTGGTCCTGGAGGCCGTGCGCTCGGGCGCGCTCACCCTGGAGCTGACCTGCGACCTGTCGCGGTTCGACGCGGCCACCGCGAGCCGGCTCCTGGAGCAGACCGTGCGGCTGCTGGGCGAGCTCACCGAGGAGCGCGGCAGCGTCGCGGAGCTGTCCCTGCTGTCGGACCGGGAACGCGAGCTGGTCGTGCGCGGCTGGAACGCCACCGGCGCGGACTTCCCCGCCGGGCGCACCCTGCACTCCCTGATCGAGGAGCAGGCCGCGCGCACCCCGCAGGCGACGGCCGTCCGCTTCGGCGGCGACGGGCTGACGTACGCGGAGCTGGACGCGCGCGCCGACCGGGTCGCGCGGCGGCTGCGTGGCCTCGGGGCGGGCGCGGGCACGCTGGTGGCGCTGTGCACCGAACGCTCCCTGGAGCACGTGATCGGGCTGCTGGGCATCCTCAAGGCGGGCGCGGCGTTCGTGCCCGTGGACCCCGAGCACCCGGTGCGCCGTCAGGCGTACGTGCTCGCCGACGCGCAGGCGCGGGCCGTGCTCACCCAGCGGCACCTGCTCGCCTCGCTGCCGCGCGGCGCGGACACGGCGGTGCCGGTGCTGGCGCTGGACGACCCCGCCGAGTGGCCGGACGCGCCCGCGCACGGCCCGGTGGCGGACGCGCTGCCCGCCGACCTGTGCTCGCTGTACTACACCTCCGGCTCCACCGGGCGCCCCAAGGGCGTGGCCTCCACGCACCAGGGGTGGGTGAACCGGATGTGGTGGATGCAGCGGCGGCACGGCCTGCGGCCGGGTGACGCGGTGCTGCACAAGACGACGCTCACGTTCGACGACGCGGCCGTGGAGATCCTGTGGCCGCTGATGACCGGCGGGCAGGTGGTGCTGCTCGCGCCGGGCGCGCACCGCGACACCCACGCGATCGCCGAGGCGGTCACCCGGTACGGGGTGGTGCACGTGCAGTTCGTGCCCAGCGTGCTGGAGGTGTTCCTCGACGTGCTGACCGTGGAGTCGGCCCAGCAGATGGGGCGGCTGCGGTCCGTGCTGACCAGCGGTGAGGCGCTGCGCCCCGCCCTGGTGCGGCGGTTCCTCGAGCTGTTCGGGGACCGGGTGAGCCTGGACAACACGTGGGGCGCCACCGAGGTGTCCATCGACTCGACCTTCCATGTGTGCGGCGCGGCGGACGCGGCGGCCGAGGGCGGCGCGGTCAGCCTGGGCCGGCCGTTCGACAACAACACCGTGTACGTCCTCGACGAGGAGCTGGCGCCGCTGCCGGTCGGGGTCGCCGGGGAGCTGTTCATCGGCGGCACCGGTCTGGCCCGCGGCTATCACGGGCGTCCGGCGCTGACCGCCGAGCGGTTCGTGCCCGACCCGTTCGGGCCGCCCGGCGCCCGCCTGTACCGCACCGGCGACCTGGGGCGGTGGCGGGCCGACGGCACGCTGGAGTTCGGCGGGCGCACCGACCACCAGGTGAAGATCGGCGGGGTGCGCGTCGAACTCGGCGAGATCGAGGACGCGCTGCGCCGGGCGCCGGGTGTGCGGGACGCGGTCGTGGACGTGCGCGCGGTGGACGGGGCGAAGGTCCTCGTCGGCTACACCACGGGCGGCGTCGCGGCCGAGGTGCTGCGCGCGGCGCTGCGGGCCGAACTGCCCGACGCGCTGGTGCCGAACGCCTTCGTGGCGGTGGACGCCGTCCCGCTCAACGCGAACGGCAAGGTGGACCGGGCCGCGCTGCCCGACCCGGCCCCCGAGGCGGGCGGCCCGGGCGGGTCGTACGTCGCGCCGCGCACCCCGACCGAGGAGGCGCTGGCCGGGATCTGGGCGCGGGTGCTGCGCGCCGAGAGGGTCGGTGTGCACGACAACTTCCGGGTCATGGGCGGCGATTCGATCCTGTTGATCCACACCGTCGCCCGGGCCCGTGAGGCGGGTCTCGCGCTCACCCCGCGGATGGTGTTCGAGCATCCGACGGTCGCGGAGCTGGCGGCGGCGGTGGACGCGGCGGCCTCCCGGGGCCGTGCGGTGGAGGTCCACGCGGAGCAGGGCCCGGTCACCGGCGAGGTGCCGCTCGGGCCGATCCAGGCGCGCTACGCCGAGCTGGGGCTGCTGGACCGCTTCAACCAGTCGCTGCTGCTCGCCGTCCCCGAGGAGGTCGGCGCGGACACCCTGCGCACGGCGCTCGCGGCGCTCGTCGGGCACCACGACGCGCTCAGGCTGCGCTGGACCCGTGAGGTGGACGGCCCCCGGCAGTACCTCGCCGGGGACGAGCCCGCCGACCTGCTCACCGTGGTGGACACGGCCGAGGAGGAGGCGGCGGCCGTGGAGGCCGCGCACGCCGGGCTCGACCTGGTCCACGGGCCGCTGCTGCGGGCGGTCCTGCTGCGGGGCACGGGACGGCTGCTGCTGGTCGTGCACCACCTGGCCGTGGACACCGTCTCGTGGAACATCCTCGCCGAGGACCTCGCCACCCTGTGCGCGGGCGACGACCTGCCCGCCAAGACGACGTCCGTGCAGTACTGGGCGCGAAGCCTGGCGCGGCACGCGGTGAGCGAGGACTTCGACGCGGAGGCCGCGTACTGGACCCTGCCGGCGCCGCCCGTCGCGGCGCTGCCGGCGGACCGGGCCGGCGGGGCGGACACCGAGGGCCGGGCCCGCAGCGTGCGGGTCGTGCTGCCGGCGGCCGAGACCGAGGCGCTGCTGCGGCAGGCGTCGGCGGCGTACGGCGCGCAGCCCGACCACCTGATGCTGGCGGCGCTCGTGGACACGATCGCCGGGTGGACCGGCGGGGACACCGTCGCCGTCGACGTCGAACGGCACGGCCGTGAGGCGCTCTTCGACGACGTGGACCTGTCGCGCACGGTGGGCTGGTTCACCGGCGTGCAGCCCCTCGTGGTCACGGTGCCCGGCTCCGGCGCCCCCGAGGCGCTGGTCGCGGCGGTCCGCGAGCATCTGCGCGGCGCGCCCGGCGGGGGCATCGGGCACGGGCTCGCCCGGTACCTGCGCCCTGCCACCCGCGCCGTCCTCGAAGGCCGCCCGCACGCCGAGGTCTGCTTCAACTACCACGGGCGCCGGGACACCGACGGCGGCGCAGAGGGCCCGTTGCGCCCGCTGCCGCAGTCCCCGGGCGAGCCGGTCGACCCCGGCCAGCGGCGCGCGCACCCGGTCGAGGTCGACGCGGCGGTCCTCGCGGGAGAGCTGCACGTGGTGTGGCGCTACGCGGCCGACCGCTTCGACGCGGCGACCGTCGAGGAGCTGGCCGGGCGGCAGCTGCGCCGCCTGAGCGCGCTGGTGGCCCACGGCCGGGCGCCCGGCGCGGTCCGCCGGCCCGTCGAGCCGTTCGTGGAGCGGCTGTTCGCCGGGGCGCCGGCCCCGCTGCTGCCGATGCTGCGCCACCGGGTGCCCGGAGTGGGCATCGCGGTCGTCGCGGACACCGAACTGCGGGGCGCGTGGGGCTTCGGGCGGCTCGGCGCGGACGATCCGGCGCCGGTCGACGCGCGGACCCTGTTCCAGGTCGGCTCGATCAGCAAGCACGTCACCGCGCTCGCCGTGATGCGGCTGGTCCAGGAGGGCCGGCTCGACCTGGACACGGACGTCGACCGGCTGCTCACCGGCTGGCGGCTGCCCGGCGAGGGCGGGGTGACGCTGCGTCACCTCCTGAGCCACACCTCGGGTCTCGGCGAGCAGGCGTACCACGGCTACGGCCGGGGCGACCGGATGCCGGGTCTGCGCGAGGTGCTCGACGGCCGGCCGCCCGCCGTGTCGTCCCCGGTGCACGCGGTGAGCGCGCCGGGCTCCGGCTACCTGTACTCCAGCAGCAACTACAGCGTCGTCCAGCAGGTGCTTCAGGACGTCACGGGGCAGCCGTTCCCGGCGCTGCTGAAGGCGCTGGTGCTGGATCCGCTGGGGATGGCCGACAGCGACTTCGCGCCGGACGCCCCGCACCGCTACGGCGGCCGGGTCGCGCTGAACCACCGGGCGGACGGCACCGCCTACCCGGAGGGCTGGCGGCTGTACCCGGAGTCCGCGGCGGGCGGGCTGTGGTCGACGCCCGCGGACGTGGCGCGGGTGGCGATCGAGATCCAGCGGGCGGTGACCGGCGGTCCGGCCGCGTTCCTCACGGCGGACGCGGCGGCCGAGATGCTGCGGCCGGTGCCCGGCGCGCCGGGCGGCCTCGGCACGATCGGCAAGCCCTACGGCGACCGGCGCTGGTTCGGCCACACCGGGGGTGTGCCCGGCTTCCGCTCGCTGACCTGGGCGGACCCGGACCGGGGCCTCGGTCTGGTGGTGACGTCCAACTCCGATGCCGGAGAGGACTTCCTGCGCGAACTGCTGCACGAACTGGGCGTTGGACTGGAGGACGCACGATGGTGACGCTCGACGGAGCCTTCCGCCGCTGGGTGCGGGAGACCCCGGACGCCGTGGCGCTGGAGAGCGCCGACGGAGTGCTCACGTACCGGGAACTCGACGCGCGGGCCGGTGTGCTGGCCCGCCGCCTGGCCCGGTACGGGGTAGGGCCCGGGGAGCTGGTCGGCATCGCCGCCCGCCCCTCCCCGTGGTTCGTGGTGACGATGCTCGCGGTCGTGCGGGCGGGGGCGGCGTACGTGCCGCTGGACCTGTCGTATCCGGCGGAGCGGCTGGCGCACATGTGCCGCGACAGCGGGGTCCGGGTGCTGGTCGCCGATTCCGCCGACGCCGCCGACGGCCTGGCCGGCGGGCTCGCGGGCTGCGAGGTGCTCGTCCCGGACCGTCTCACGGACGGTCCGGGCGGCCTCCCGGAGCCGGTGGAGGCGGCGCCCGCCGAGCTGGCGTACGCCGTGTACACGTCGGGGTCGACGGGCCTGCCCAAGGCGGTGCTGGTCGAGCAGCGCAACGTGCTCGCCTTCTGCCTCGGCCAGGACTTCGTGGACCTGGGGCCGGGCCGCTCGATGCTGCGCACCAGTTCCTTCTCCTTCGACGCGTCCGTCCTGGAGACCTGGGGGGTGCTGCTGCGGGGCGCCCGGCTGGTGTTCCCGCCGGACGACATGTCCGGCGCCGACGAGCTGGCCGAGGTGCTGGCCGCCCACCGGGTGACCGACCTGTGGCTGTCGGTGGGCCTGTTCCACCAGGTGGTGGACGACGATCCGGCCGCGCTCGCCTCGCTGCGCACCGTCGTGACCGGCGGCGACGTGGTCTCCCCGCAGCGGGTGCGCCGCGCGCTGGCCGCCGGTAGCGGGCTGACCGTCGCCCACGTGTACGGGCCGACCGAGACGACCGTGATCTGCGGCCGGCACCTGGTGAGCGACCCGGACGCGGTGGAGGCACCGCTGCCGCTGGGCGGGCCGATACCGGGCGCCCGCTTCCACGTCGTCGACGAGGCGGGGCGGGTGCTGCCGCCCGGCGAGATCGGCGAGCTGTGGATCGCCGGGGACACGGTGTCGCGCGGCTACCACGGCCGCGCGGAGCTGACGGCGCAGCGGTTCGTCACCGAGCCGGGCACCCTCGACGGCCGCGCCTACCGCAGCGGCGACCTGGCCCGGCGGCGCGCGGACGGCGTGGTGGAGTTCCACGGCCGGGCCGACCGGCAGGTCAAGGTGCGCGGCTTCCGGGTGGAGCCGGGCGAGATCGAGGCGGCGCTGCTGGACGTGGCCGGGGTGCGCGCCTGCCTGGCCGTCGCCCGCGAGGCGCCGCCCGGCGACAAGCGGATCGTCGCCTACGTCGTGCCCGAGGCCGGGGCCCGGCTCGCGGCGGCCGACGCCCACGCGGTGCTCGCCGGGCGGCTGCCCGCGCACATGCTGCCCGCCGAGTACGTGGCCCTGGACGCCCTGCCCCTGGACGTCAACGGCAAGCCGGACCGGCACCGGCTGCCGGAGCCCGAGTGGGGGCGCGGCCGGAACACGGTCCTGGCCGCCCCCGCAGGACCAGTCATCCCGTTCGAGAGGATCTGACCTCTGATGCCCTCCCCCACCGATCGCGGGGTCCCGGTCCCTCTGAGCCGCGACCAGGAGCGCACCTGGTTCGTGGACCAGATCAGCGCCCACCCGTCCGACTACCTGATCCCGCTGCGGCTGCGCCTGACCGGCCCGCTCGACGTGGCCGCGCTGCACCGCGCGCTGGCCGCGCTGGCCGCCCGCCACGAGGTGCTGCGCACCTGTGTCGTCGCCGACGGCGAGCGCCCCTCCGGCCTGGTCCGCCCGGCCGACGCCTTCCGACTCCGGGAGACCGGCGCGGCCGACGACGACGCCCTCGACGCGCTCCTGACCCGGGAGGCGACCGAGCCGCTGGACCTGGCCGCCGACCTGCCGCTGCGCGCCCTGCTGGTGCGCCGGGGGCCCGAGGAGCACGTCCTCGCGCTGACGGTGCACCACGTCGCCGCCGACGACTGGTCGCTGGCCGTCCTCTACGACGAACTGTCCGCCGACTACGCCGCGTTCACCGCCGGTGAGCCCTCGCCGCTCGCGGCGCCCGCCGAGCAGTACCGCACGGTCGCCGCCCGGCTCGACGCCCGCGCCGACGCCGAGGCCGTGCCCGCCGGGCTCGACCACTGGCGCAAGGCCTTCGAGGACTTCACGCCGTTCGAGGTGCCCGGCGACCGGCCCCGGCCCGCCGTGCGCGCCGGACGCGGGGCGGGCCGTACCGCCTTCGTCCTGCCCCCGGACGTCGCCGGGCGCCTCGGCGAGCTGGGCCGGGCGAGCGGCGCGACGCCCGCGATGCTGCTGACGGCCGCCTGCCAGGCGGTCCTGTACCGCTACACCGGGCGCCGCGACGTCACCACCGGCACCACCTACGCGCGCCGGGACGACCCGGCGACCGAGCGGCTCGTCGGCGTCCTGATCAACATGCTGCCGCTGCGCGCCGACCTCGGACCCGGCCTGACGTTCCGTGACCTCCTCGACCAGGCGCGGGACACGGCCCTGGACGCCTTCGAGCACGCGGAGGTCCCCTTCGACCGGCTGGTCGGCGAACTCGCCCCCGAGCGGGACCCGTCCCGTACGCCGCTCTTCCAGATCCTGGTCAACTTCCGCAGCGGTCGCCGCCGCGCCCCGCAGCTGCCGGGCCTGGAGGTGACGGAGCTGCCGATCCCCTACGAGGGCGCCAAGTACGACCTGTGCGTCAGCTTCGAGCAGGCCGAGGGCGGCCTGTGGTGCGGCGTGAACTGGGACACCGACCTGTACGACGCGTCCACGGTGGACCGGATCGCGTCCTGGCTGGAGCGCCTCCTCACCCACGTCGCGGACCGGCCCGACCAGGCGATCGACGACATCGCGCTGCTCACGCCGGCCGAGGAGGACGCCCTGCGCGCCCTGTCCCTGCGCCCGGACACCGACGTCCCCGACGCGTGCCTGCACGACCTGGTCGCCCGGCAGGCCGCCCGCACCCCGGACGCGGTGGCCCTCACCGACGACGCCGGCCTGCGCATGACGTACGCCGAGCTGGAGGGCGCGGCGGGTGCGGTGGCCCGGGACCTGGCCCGGCACGGTGTCGGTCCCGACGTGCCGGTCGGGCTGCTCGTCGACCGGTCGGCCCGCATGGTCGTGGGCCTCCTCGGCATCCTCAAGGCGGGCGGCGCCTACCTGCCGATCGAGACCTCCACGCCGGCCGCCCGGGTGGCCGCCCTGCTCGGCGACGCGGGCGCCCCCGTCTGCCTGGCCGAGCCGCAGTGGGCGCCGGCCGTCGAGGAGGCGGGCGTCGTCGCGCTGGCCGTCGACGAGGGCGCCGCCGCCGCGGCGCCGCCGGTCGCCACGCGCCCCGACCACCTGTGCGCCGTCTACTACACGTCCGGTTCCACGGGCCGCCCCAAGGGGGTCGCCTGCACCCACCGGGGCTGGGTCAACCGCATGGTGTGGATGCAGCGCCGGCACGGGCTGCGGCCGGGTGACGCCGTCCTGCACAAGACGACCCTGCCGTTCGACGACGCCGCGGTGGAGATCCTGTGGCCGCTCATGACCGGCGGCACGGTCGCCCTGCTGCCGCCCGGCCTGCACCGGGACCCGCGCGCCATCGCGGACGCCGCGATCCGGCACCGGGCCGTGCACGTGCAGTTCGTGCCGAGCGTCCTCGACCTGTTCCTGGAGGAGCTGACCGGCGACGACGTCGCCGCCCTGCGCGGGCACCTGCGCAGCGTCCTGTCCAGCGGCGAGGCGCTGCGCCCTGACCTGGTGCGCCGCTTCCGGGAGGCGTTCGGCGACGCGGTGAGCCTGGACAACACCTGGGGCGCCACCGAGGTGTCCATCGACTCCACCTACCGGGTGTGCGGCCCCCAGGACGAGGCCGGCGAGGGCGCGGTCAGCCTCGGCAGGCCCATGGACAACAACGAGGTCCTGGTCCTCGACCACCGGCTCGCGCCGCTGCCGCCCGGCGTCCCCGGCGAACTGTGCATCGCCGGCACCGGGCTGGCCCGCGGCTACCTCGGCGATCCCGCGAAGACCGCCGCCGCCTTCGTCCCCCACCCCTACCGGCCCGGTGAGCGCCTGTACCGCACCGGTGACCGGGGCCGGATGCGCCCGGACGGCACCCTCGCCTACCTGGAGCGCATGGACCGCCAGGTGAAGGTGCGCGGCGTACGGATCGAGCTCGGCGAGGTGGAGGCCGCGCTGCGCGCTCATCCGGCGGTCGCCGACACCGCGGTGGTCGCCCGCAAGGCGGCCGGCGGCGATCTGCGGCTCGCGGCGTACGTCGTGTTCGGGGACGCCCCGGTCACGGTGCGGGAGCTGCGCGAGGACCTGCTGGCGCGGCTGCCCGGCTACGCGGTGCCGTCCAGCGTCACCGTGCTGCCCGCCCTGCCCCGCTCGGCCAGCGGCAAGCTGAGCCCCGCAGCCCTGCCCGAGCCGGACCCGGCGGACGTCGACGACACCGGCCACGTCGCCCCGCGCGACGAGACCGAGGAGGTCATCGCCGGGATCTGGGCGGAGGCCCTCGGCGTGCCCCGGATCGGTGTCCTGGACGACTTCTTCGCCCTGGGCGGCCACTCCCTGCTGGCCACCCGCGCCGTCAACCGGATGCGCCGCGCGTTCGGCGCCCACCTGCCGCTCAGCGTGGTCTTCGAGTGCCCGACCGTCGCCGCCACCGCGGAACGCGTGCACGAGCTGCTCCTCGCCGAGATCGAGGCCATGCCGGAGGAGGAGGCCCTGCGCCTCCTCGCGCAGACGGCACCCACCCCCCACCACGCGGACACCGAACGAGGTACCACGCGATGAAGGCACCCCTTCCGCTGCACGAGGCGTTCCTTGCGCACGCCGCCCGCACCCCCGAGGCCCCGGCCCTGCACTGGGCCGGCGCCGCCCTGACCTACGCCGAGCTGGAGCGGCGCTCCGCCCGGCTGGCGCACCGGCTGATCGCCGCCGGCACCGGTCCCGACGACCTGGTCGGGGTCAGTGTCGGGCGCGGTCCCGCCCTGGTCGTCGCCCTGCTCGCGGTGATGCGGGCGGGCGGCGCCTGGGTCCCGCTGGACCCGGCCTATCCGCGCGACCGGCTGGAGTACATGCTCCGCGACTCCGGTGCCGGTCTGGTGATCGCGGACGAGACGGCCGCGCGGGTCCTGCCGGACGGGGTCCGGCTGCTGTCCCCCGACGCCCCCGACGGCTCCGACGCCCCCGCCGTGGAGCTGCCCCGGCGCGGCGCCCGCGATCTCGCGTACGTCATCTACACCTCCGGCTCCACGGGCCGCCCCAAGGGGGTGCTCGTCGAGCACGGCAGTGTCGCGGCGACGGTCGCCGGGATGCGGGACGAGTGGGGGGTGACCGCCGCCGACCGGGTGCTCCAGTTCGCGCCGTCGAGCTTCGACGCGTCCGTGTGCGAGACGGGCATCGCGCTCACCGCGGGCGCGTCCCTGGTGCTCGCCGGGCCGGACAGCGTGGTGCCGGGGCCCGGCCTGGTGCGCCTGCTGGCCGAGGGCCGGGTGAGCGTCGCCGTGCTGCCGCCGTCGGTCGCCGCCGCCGTACCGCAGGCCGAGCTGCCGGCGCTGCGCACGGTGGTGTGCGCCGGTGAGGCGCTGCCCGCCGAGGTCGCCGCGCGGTGGGGGCGGGGGCGGCGGATGATCAACGCCTACGGGCCCACCGAGACGTCCATCTGCGCGACCTCCGGTGACGTGCTGGGTTCCGGCACGCCCGACATCGGGTCCCCGATCGCCGGGGTGCGGCTCGCCCTGCTCGACGCCGACGGGCTGCCGGTGGCCGACGGGGAGGTGGGCGAGCTGGTGGTCTCCGGCGCCGGTGTCACCCGCGGCTACCACGGCAGGCCGGCCCTGACCGCCGAACGGTTCGTGCCGGCCGAGGGCGGCGGGCGCGCCTACCGCACCGGCGACCTCGCCCGGCGGCTGCCCGACGGGCGCTACGCCTACGTGGGGCGCGCCGACCACCAGGTCAAGATCCGCGGGTTCCGGGTCGAGCCCGGCGAGATCGCCGAGGTGCTGCGCGCCCATCCGGCGGTGACCGACGCGGTGGTCGTCCCCCGGGACGGCATCCTCGTCGGCTACGTCGCCGCGCCCGCCGACACGGCGGTGCCGGAGCTGCGCGAGTGGTGTGCGCGCGGTCTGCCGGCGCACATGGTGCCGGCGGCCGTCGTCGTGCTGCCCGAGCTGCCGCTGACGCCGAGCGGCAAGGTGGACCGCGAGGCGCTGCCGCGCCACAACCGGGCCAGCACCGGTCTGGACGGGGAGCGCGCGCGGCCCGCGACGGACACCGAGCGTGCCGTCGTCGGCTTCATGTCGGAGCTGCTGGGCGGCGCCGAGGTCGGCGCGCGTGACGACTTCTTCCGGCTGGGCGGGCACTCCCTGCTGGTGGGCCGGCTGGCCGCGCGGATCCGCGACGCGTTCGGCACGGACGTACCGCTGTCGGAGCTGTACCGCAGGACGACGGCCGAGGAGATCGGCCGGTTCCTCGACGGTGGCGCGCGCGGCGGGGACGGGGCGGCCCCGGCGCCGCCGGCGCTGCGCCGGGCGGACCGCTCCCGGCCACTGCCGCTGTCGTATCCGCAGGAGCGCATCTGGTACCTGGAGCAGCTCTCCCCCCTCAATCCCGCCTACCGGGTGCAGGCGGCGCTGATGCTGAACGGTCCGCTGGACCTGGCGGCCCTGCGCGCGGCGCTGACCGAGCTGGTGCGCCGGCACGAGATCTTCCGTACCGGTTTCCGCGAGATCGACGGGGTGCCCGCGCAGTGTCCGGTGGACATGGACGGCATCGAGCTGGAGATCCCGCTGGTCGACCTGTCGGCGCTGCCCGAGGCGGAGCGGGAGGACGCCTGGCGGGAGCTGACCCGGCGGGAGAAGGCGCGCCCCTTCCAACTGGACAGCCCGCCCCTGGTCCGCTGGGTGGTGGTGCGCACGGCGCCCGACGCGCACCGGCTGCTGCACCTGGAACACCATCTGGTGCACGACGGCTGGTCGTTCGCGGTGTTCGTCGACGAACTCACCCGGCTCTACACGGGGTTCGCCGAGGGCACCGGGCCGGGGCTGCCGGAGCCCTCGTTCCAGTTCGCCGACCTGGCGGCCTGGCAGCGCGAGTGGCTGGACGGGCCGGTCCTGGAGCGCTATCTCGACCACTGGCGCGAGGTCCTGGACGGCGCCCCGGTGGCGCTGGAGCTGCCGACCGACCGGCCCCGCCCGCCGGAGTTCACCTTCCGCGGCGGCATGGTGGCGTTCTCGCTGGCCCCGGAGGAGTACGCCGTCCTGCGTGAGCGGGCGCGCGAGCACGGCGTCACCCTGTACTCGGTGATGCTGAGCGGGTTCACGGCGCTGCTGTCGCGCTACACCGCGCAGGACGACCTCGTGGTGGGCGTGGGCGTCGCCAACCGGCGGCTGAGCGAGGCGGAACGGCTCATCGGGATGATGGTCAACACGGTTCCGATGCGGGTCCGCTTCGACGGCGACCCCACCTTCCGGGAACTGATCGCGCGGGTGCACGCCACGGCCGTCGAGGGCTACGCCTGGCAGGACATACCGCTGCAACGCCTGGTGAAGGCGCTGGCGCCGGTGCGTGACCTGTCGCGCAACCCCCTGTTCTCGGCGCTGTTCAGCTTCCACGACTCGGCCGTCCCCGACCTGGACTTCGCCGGGCTGCGCGGCGAGGTGGCCGTGGAGCACAACGGCTCCGCGAAGGCCGACCTGAACATCGTGGTCATCCCGCGCGCCGAGCAGCGCGTCGGCCTCGGCCCGAGCGACGAGGACGAGTCGATCACCGTCCTGTGGGAGTACGCCGCCGACCTGTTCGACGACGCGACCATGCGGCGCATGGCCCAGGCCTACCGGGACCTGCTGCGCACCGCGCTGGCCTCCCCCGACACGCCCGTGTCCCGGCTGCCCCTGACGGGCGCGGTGACCCCGCAGCCCGCCCCGGCTGCTGCGGCCGGGCAGACCGTGCTGGACCTGGTGGAGCGGCACATCGCCGGCCGGCCGGACGCGGTGGCGCTGAGCACGCCGTCGGGGCCGGTCACCTACGGCGAACTCGACGTCCTCGCCCGGTCGGTACGGCTGCCGGCCGGCCCGCGCGAGTCGGTCACCGTCCCTCCGGGGCCGGGCGCCGACCTGGTCGCGGCGATGCTGGCGGCGGCCCGGCGGGGCGTCCCGTGCCGGGTGGGCGGCACGGCGCCGGCGCGGCAGGAGCACTCCCCCGTCCCGGCCGACGTCCTGGCCGTGACCGGTGACGGCGAGCTCACGTACGCCGCGGTGCGCTGCGCCCTGGACGCGCTCGACGCCCTCGGCCTGGACGCCGGACGGGTCCTGCGGGCGGCGCCCGTGTCCGATCCGCTGTTCCCGGTCGAGGTGTGGACGACGCTGGGCCGGGGCGGCACCCTGGTGCTGGCGGACGAGGACACCACCACGGCGGCCGGGGTGGCCGCCGTCCTGCGCGCCGCGGAGGAGCCGTTCTCGGCGCTGCTGCTGCCCGACACGACGGCCAACTCCCTGCTGGCGCACCACGGTGAGGCGCTCGCCGGCGGCTGTACGGCGCTTCTGGTGCTCGGCCCCGACATCGCCCCGGCGGCGCTGCGCCCCTCGGCGGGCGGGCCGCGCCTGGCGACCGGGTTCGGCACGCCGGAGCTGCCGATCGCGCTGTGCCGCGCCCCTGAGGCGTCCGGGGCGGGCGAGGAGGTGCTCGTCCCGGTGGGTGCCCCGCTGCCCGGGGTGGTCGCGGTGGTCCTGGACCGCAACGGCGAGCCGCTGCCGCCCGGCATCCCGGGCGAGCTGCACCTCGGCCTCGCCGGGGCGGGCGCTCCCGCTCCGACCGGCCGGCGGGCACGGCGGGACGCCGACGGCGGGTTCGCGGTGCTCGGCCCGGCCGGCGACTGGCCGACGGTGGCCGGTTTCCGGGTCGCCCCGCACGAGACGCGGGCCCGGCTCACGGCGCACGGGCGGATCGCGGAGGCGGCCGTCTGGCCCGTCGGCGACCAGCTGCACGCGTACCTGGTGCCCCGGGCGGGTGACGAGGCGCCCGGTCCGTTCGAGCTCGTGGAGTTCCTCGCCGAGCGGCTGCCCGACTACCAGATCCCGGCCCGGTTCGTGACGCTGCCGGCGCTGCCCTCCGCTCCCGTCGCCCCGTGAGCGCGCCCGCCGCC
>NZ_LIRL01000804.1 GCF_001419795.1 Streptomyces niveiscabiei | reverse complement strand
GCCGGAGCCGGAGGGGCCGATGAGGCAGAAGACCTCGCCCGACTTCACTTCGAGGTCGATGCCCTTGAGGACCTCGACGGGGCCGTAGGACTTGTGGACGCCCTCGGCCTTGACCATGGACGTCATGCCGTGACCCCCTTCCGGTTGAAGACGGGAGCGAGGTTGGCGCGGACCCGCTGCCACGGGGTGGGCGGCAGGCTGCGGCTGGAGCCGCGGGCGTAGTACCGCTCGATGTAGTACTGGCCGACGCTGAGGACCGACGTCATGACCAGGTACCAGGCCGCGGCGAGGAAGTACATCTCGACGGGGGCGCCGGAGGTCTGGCCGATGTCCTGGGCGTACCGGAACAGCTCGTAGAACTGGACCGCGGACACCAGCGAGGTCGTCTTCAGCATGTTGATGACCTCGTTGCCCGTCGGCGGCACGATCACGCGCATCGCCTGCGGGATCACGATCCGGCGCAGCGTCTTGCTGTGGCTCATCCCGAGCGCGTGCGACGCCTCGGTCTGGCCCTCGTCGACGGCGAGCAGGCCGGCCCGGCAGATCTCGGCCATGTACGCGGCCTCGTTGAGGCCCAGGCCGAGCAGCGCCGTCAGGAACGGCGTCATGAAGTCGGACCAGTAGTCCTTGTAGATCGGCCCGAGGTTGATGTACTCGAAGACCAGCCNNACTGCGAGCGTGATGCCGCCGACGATGCCGATGGCCATGGAGAGCAGGGTCAGCAGCAGCGTCTGCCCGACGCCTTCGATGATCCGGTCGTCGAAGAAGTAGTCGGGGATCGCTCCCCAGTTGATCTTCCCCTGGGAGAAGGCGTAGACGATGCTGGCCAGCAGGGCGACGGCGACCACGGCCGCCAGGTAGCGGCCGTAGTGACGGACCGGGATGGCCTTGATGGCCTCGGGGCCGGCCGGCGGGGTGTCCGCCGGGCCGCCGTCCGTCTTGTCGATGTCAACAGTCACGGGTGTTGCCTCTCAGTGCCCTTACCTCTGGGTCACTTGCCGCCGTTGACGGTGGCCTGGGTGACGGCGCCCGA
>NZ_LIRL01000803.1 GCF_001419795.1 Streptomyces niveiscabiei | reverse complement strand
GGCTGATCGCGCAGTTCCCCGCGCCCCTAAAAGACCGACGGTGACCGCCGATTTTTAGAGGCGCGGGGCTGAATCGATGGGCGGTCACCGTCGGTGTTTTTAGGGGCGCGGGGCTGTGTCGATATGCGGCTCCGCCGCGTGGGCGCGAGCAATTCTCGCCGCGCTCGCAGTGGACGGCGCCCCCCGTCTTTTAGGGGCGCGGGGGCTGTGTCTATGTGCGGCCCTGCCGCGTGGGCGCGACCAGTCCTCGCCGCACTCGCAGCGGACGGCGACCCCCGTCTTTTCAGGGGCGCGGGGCTGTGTCGATATGCGGCTCCGCCGCGTGGGCGCGACCAGCCACAGACCACCCGCAGCCGCCCCACCCCCTCAGCCCCGCAGGACCATCGCCTGGCCCGACACCACCAGCACGACCTGTTCGCACTGTCCGGCCACCCCCGCGTTCAGCCTGCCGAGCTCGTCCCGGTATCTGCGGCCGGAAGCCGTGGAGGGGACGATGCCGGAACCCACCTCGTTGGATACGAGGACCACTGTTCGCCGGGTTGCCCGCAGGGACTCCAACAGCTCGCCTACCCGCTCGCGGAGTGCCTTCTCACCCCCGTCCGCCCACACCGCGTCGTCCCACGCCCCGACGGAGTCCATCGTGTCGGTGAGCCACAGGGACAGACAGTCGATGAGCAGGGGCGGGCCCTCCTCGACGAGCAGCGGCACCAGATCGCAGGTCTCGGCGGTACGCCAGGAACCGGGCCGGCGTTCGCGGTGGAGGGCGACCCGGGAGGCCCACTCCGTGTCGCCGCCCCGGGTGCCGCCCGTCGCGACGTACAGGACGTCGGGGAACGCCTCCAGCCGCCGTTCCGCCTCGACGGACTTGCCCGAGCGCGCGCCGCCGAGAACGAGGGTGCGGCGGGGCACGTCGGGTACGTCCTCGTAGACGCCGACGGTGAGGGTCGTACCGTCCGGCACGGCCCGCGCCCCGACCGCGGCGAGCCGGCGCCGCAGCTCGCGCCCCGGCGGAACGTCGTGGTCCAGGTGGACGGCGATCACATCGGTCGTGGCACCGACCGCACCCACCGCCCGCAGCCGGGCCAGCGCGTCCGGCCGCCCCACGACGTCCAGCAGCACCATGTCGTACCGCTGCTCCCCGCCCTCCTCCAGCCCCGCGGGCGCCCCGCCGGGCGGCAGGTACAGCATCCGCTGCCCGTCGGCTCCGGTGACGGCGTACCCCGTACCCCCCGCGTCCATGGCGACGGCCCGCACCCGATGCCCGGTCAGCAGGGCCAACTCCCGCCCGTCGGGCACCCGTCCGGGCCGGGGGAGGCCGAGCGGCACCTCGACGGCGGGCCCGTCGTGGGGATGGGACAGCAGCACCTGCCGCACCCCGCCGAGCGACTGCCCCGCACGGGCGGCGGCGAAGGCGGCACCGGGAGTGAGGTCGAGCAGCAGGGCCCCGTCGACCGACACGGACGTGGCCGCCCGGACCTCCTCCCCGAGGGACACGGCACACACCGCGCAAGCACAGTCGGGACGGGGAAGTCCCGCAGGGGCACCGGTACCGAGCAGAGTCAATTCCACGGATCGATTTTCACCCGAAGGGAAAGCGGACGCGCGACATGAGCGAAGGACTCGCGGGGTAACCACCGACGTCCTGAGGACATCGCAACCCCGAAGCCCCCTACGACCCGCACCCCGAACCGCATACGCTGGGCCACCGGACCAAGATCAGACCCCGGTCACACCAGGAGGCGTACATGGCGGCATGGACGTGGCGGTTCGAGAAGGCCGACGGGACGGAGGTCCAACCCGCCGTGGAACCGGAGGAGTTCACCACACAGGGGGACGCCGAGTCCTGGATCGGCGAGCAGTGGCAGGCCCTCGCGGACGGCGGCGCCGACCAGGTCCGCCTCTTCGAGGACACCACGGAGATCTACGGCCCGATGAGCCTGCACCCGGCAGGGTCCTGAGCCAGGGGAACCGCACCGCCCGGTGGGAACCCCTCACCGGGCGGTGCCCCGAACGGCTGTCAGCCCCGCACGCCGCACAGGTGGACGAGCGCGGCGACCCCCCGATAGGGATCCGTACGCCCGGCCCGCTCCTCGGCGGCGAGCAACGGCCCCAGATCCTCGGGCACGACCGCGTCGTCGGGAGCCGCGTCGGTGAACACCCGGACCCCGTACCAGGCCTGGAGCGGCGCCCCGATCCCGGCGAGCGCGTCGGTCAGCGTGGCCAGCCGGTCCGCCCGCACGTCGAGCCCGAGCCGGTTCGTGTAGTCGACGGAGTCGAACGCGGCCTGCGCGGTGACCCAGTCCCCGGAGAGCCCGGGCCGCATGGCGAGGGCGTCGCCGTTGCGGACGAGGAGCGACACCATGCCGCCGGGCGCCAGCATCCGCCCGAGCCCGGCGAGGAGCGCGTCGGGATCGGGAACGTACATCAGCACCCCATGACAGAGCACGATGTCGAAGCTGCCCGGCAGGAAGTGGACACCCGTCTCCCGCCCGTCGCCCTCTATGATCCGCACCCGCTCACGGATGCCCTCGGGCTCACGGGCCAGCGCCTCGCGCGCGGTGGCCAGCATCAGCGGATTCTGTTCGAGCCCGGTCACCTCGTGACCGAGCCGGGCGAGCCGCAGGGCCTGCGTACCCTGCCCCATCCCGACGTCGAGGACCCGCAGCCGCCGCCCGACGGAGTACCGCCCCGCTATCTGTTCGTCGAGCTGGCGTGCCACCAGTTCCTGTCGTACGACGTCCCGCAGCCCGCCCAGCCGATCGAGCCAGGCCTCGGCCGCGTCCCCGGAGAACGACGGCGTGGCACTCAGAGCTTCGCACCCCGCTTGACCTGCGGCTTCGGCAGGCGGAGCCGGCGTACCTGGAGGGAGCGCATGAGGGCGTACGGGACGGCGCCCTTGTGGCGCTCCTCCGGGAAGCGGGCCGTGAGCTGCTTGCGCAGCCGGAAGGTGATGACGAACGAGTCGAGCACGATCAGCACGATCAGGACCAGCCACAGCAGCAGCGACAGCGTCTGGAGCTCGGCGACGCGGACGATGCTCATCGCGAGGATGACGACGGCCATCGGCAGGAACGTCTCCGCGACGTTCAGCCGGGAGTCGATGAAGTCGCGGGTGAACTTGCGGACCTTGCCCTGGTCGCGGGCGGGCAGGTAGCGCTCGTCGCCACCGGCGAGAGCCTCGCGCTGCTTGTCCAGCGCGCGCCGCCGCTCTTCGCGCTGGCGCTTGGCCGCCTCCTTCCGCGTCATCGGCGTGTTGGAGACGCTGCGCCGCTGGGAGCGGGCCTCACTGCGCTTCGGCGTGGGCCGGCCCTTGGGGGCCTGCGGGTCTCGGGTCAGCTTGGAGTCGGTCGTCGGCGCCTCGTCGGCGACGGCGGCCTTCTCGTCCTTGGTGGCACGGCTACGGAACACAAAACCCAAGGGTAAGCGTTCCGGGCGCATGGACCCCAGTCGGGCGGGGAACGATCCGGCAACGCCGGTCGTCTTGTAAGCAAGGGGTTCACCTACTCCTTACGCCGGATCGGGGGCGGGCACAGTCGTCCTTGGGGAGGAGCGCATCCGTCCCGGAACAGTGCGTCAATGGAGGCAGGGCCCGTACTGTGGGTTCTGTCGCAGATCGTGAGCTGGAGTCTGTCAGAAGGGGGCGCGCGAAGCCCATGAGCGGTGTCATGAAGCGTATGGGGATGATCTTCCGCGCGAAGGCGAACAAAGCCCTTGACCGGGCCGAGGACCCGCGCGAAACCCTCGATTACTCGTATCAGAAGCAGCTGGAGCTGCTCCAGAAGGTCCGCCGGGGCGTGGCCGACGTCGCCACCTCCCGCAAGCGCCTCGAACTCCAGCTCAACCAGTTGCAGTCCCAGTCGTCCAAGCTGGAGGACCAGGGCCGCAAGGCGCTCGCCCTCGGCCGCGAGGACCTCGCCCGCGAGGCGCTGTCCCGCCGCGCCGCGCTCCAGCAGCAGGTCACCGACCTGGAGACCCAGCACTCCACGCTCCAGGGCGAGGAGGAGAAGCTCACCCTCGCGGCCCAGCGCCTCCAGGCCAAGGTGGACGCCTTCCGTACGAAGAAGGAGACCATCAAGGCGACGTACACGGCGGCCCAGGCCCAGACCCGCATCGGCGAGGCGTTCTCCGGCATCTCCGAGGAGATGGGGGACGTCGGCCTCGCGATCCAGCGCGCCGAGGACAAGACCGCGCAGCTCCAGGCCCGCGCGGGCGCGCTCGACGAGCTGCTCGCCTCGGGTGCCCTCGACGACCCCACCGGCCTCGCCAAGGACGACATCCAGACCGAGCTGGACCGCCTCTCCGGTGGTACTGATGTAGAGCTGGAACTCCAGCGCATGAAGGCCGAGCTGGCCGGGGGGCCGTCCGCCTCCCAGCAGGCCATCGAAGGCGGCGCGAACCAGTCCCAGCCCCAACAGCAGTCACAGGACACCCCCCGCTTCGACAAGCAGTAGGGGTCACGCCAAGGAGGTCGTCATGATCGTACGGATCATGGGTGAGGGGCAGCTGGAACTCTCGGAGACCCACCTCCCAGAACTGAACAAACTGGACGACGACCTCCTGGCGGAACTCGAATCCGCCGACGAGCAGGCCTTCCGCCGGACCCTGACGGCCCTCCTGAACGAGGTCCGCCGCCTCGGCACCCCCCTCCCGCCCGACGCCCTGCACCCCTCCGACCTGATCTTCCCCGGCCCGGACTTCCGCGAGGGTCGCGTCCGT
>NZ_LIRL01000802.1 GCF_001419795.1 Streptomyces niveiscabiei | reverse complement strand
GGTAGGGGCGGCGGGGGCGAGGAACTCCGAGCCGTACCACCCACGACGTACAACGAGAGGCTGACCCGCAGTGCAAGACGACCTCATGTCCCGGGCCAGAACCTGGCTCGCGGAGGACCCCGACCCCGAAACCCGCGACGAACTGGCGAAGCTGATCGAAGCCGCCGACGTCACGGAACTGACCGCCCGCTTCTCCGGCACCCTCCAGTTCGGCACAGCCGGCCTGAGAGGCGAACTCGGCGCAGGCCCGATGCGCATGAACCGCACGGTCGTCATCAGAGCGGCAGCGGGCCTCGCGGCGTACCTGAAGAGCAAGGGCGAGACGAACGCCCTGGTAGTCATCGGGTACGACGCCCGCCACAAGTCGGCGGACTTCGCAAGGGACACCGCCTCGGTGATGACGGGCGCAGGCCTCCGCGCGGCCCTCCTCCCCCGCCCCCTCCCGACCCCCGTACTGGCGTACGCCATAAGGCACTTGGGCGCAGCGGCAGGCGTAGAGGTGACGGCGAGCCACAACCCCCCGAGGGACAACGGCTACAAGGTGTACCTGGGCGACGGCTCCCAGATCGTCCCCCCGGCGGACAGCGAGATCGCGGCGGAGATCGAGGCGATCGCGTCCTTGACCGACGTCCCCCGCCCGGAGGACGGCTGGGAGACCCTGGACGAGGCAGTACTGGAGGCGTACCTAGCCCGTACGGACAAGGTCCTGTCCCCCACGTCCCCCAGGACGGCCCGCACGGTCTACACCCCGATGCACGGCGTAGGGAGGGACGTCCTGCTGGCGGCGTTCGAGCGGGCCGGCTTCCCCACCCCCGTACTGGTCCCCCAACAGGCGGACCCGGACCCGGACTTCCCCACGGTCGCCTTCCCCAACCCGGAGGAACCCGGCGCGATGGACCTGGCGTTCGCGAAGGCGAGGGAGACCACCCCGGACCTGATCATCGCTAACGACCCGGACGCGGACCGCTGCGCGGCGGCGGTACGGGACGGCGAGGACTGGCGCATGCTGCGCGGCGACGAGGTGGGCGCCCTCCTGGCGGCACACCTGGTCAACAGGGGCGCGCAGGGAACGTTCGCGGAGTCGATCGTCTCCTCCTCCCTGCTGGGCCGCATCGCGGAGAGCGCGGGCCTCCCGTACGAGGAGACCCTGACGGGCTTCAAGTGGATCGCGCGGGTGGAGGGCCTGCGCTACGGCTACGAGGAGGCCCTCGGCTACTGCGTGGACCCGGAGGGCGTCCGCGACAAGGACGGCATCACGGCGGCCCTCCTGATCACGGAACTGGCGTCGGAGCTGAAGGAGCAGGGCCGCACGCTCCTGGACCTCCTGGACGACCTCGCGGTGCGGCACGGCCTGCACGCGACGGACCAACTCTCGGTCCGCGTCGAGGACTTGGCGCTGATCGCGGACGCGATGACCCGCCTGCGCGAACACCCCCCGACGAGCCTGGCGGGCCTGCCGATCACCAAGGCGGAGGACCTCACCCAGGGCACGGACAGGCTCCCGCCCACGGACGGCCTGCGCTACACCCTGGACGGCGCCCGGGTCATCGTCCGCCCGAGCGGCACGGAGCCGAAGCTCAAGTGCTACCTGGAGGTGGTGATCCCGGTCGAGGACCACGCGTCCCTCCCGGCGGCCAGGGAGAAGGCGGCGCAGCTCCTCGCGGAGATCAAGCGGGACTTCTCGACGGCGGCGGGCATCTAATACCTGAGAGGTACACGGGGACTACGGGGGTTCAGCCCAGCACCGGCCGGCTGGCCCCCGTACCCCACCCCTCACACAACCATCTGCTCCCATAGGGTGATTTCCCGGCGACAGCCCCCGCA
>NZ_LIRL01000801.1 GCF_001419795.1 Streptomyces niveiscabiei | reverse complement strand
AGATGTGTATAAGAGAAGGCGGTCGGGGTGTTCGGGGCGCGGTGGGGTGTTGAAGTGTTCGGCGACGGCAGGGAGTTGGGCCGTGTGTCCGGTGACGGCGTCGCGTCGGCCCGAGGTGCGCTCAGCAGCCGTAGCCACAGCCCCAGCGTCTCCCGCAACTCCTCCGGATGCACGACCGCGTCGGCCGAGCCCGCCGCCACCTGGGCCTCCGCCGTGTACGCCGCCGGATCCGCGTCCGGCGGGCGGACTCGGGAGCCCGCGAAGCCGACTTGGGCGCCCGGCAGGGCGAGGATCACGTCCGCGCCCGCGCCGAGGGTCGCCCAGCCGCCACCGGTCGTCGGGTCGCGCAGGACCGCGATCTGAGGGAGGCCCGCCGCCCGGGTGAGCGCCGACTCGCGGGCCACGCGCTGGAGTTGGGTGAGCGCGAGCATGCCCTCCTGCATCCGGCTGCCGCCCGTGGCGACGAGGGGGACGACCGGGAGCCGGTGCGCGCGGGCATGCCGGTACGCCGACTCCAGCCGGTCGCCGGTGCGTTCACCGAGGGAGCCGCCGAGGAAGCCGAACTCGAAGGCGATCAGGACGACTTGGGTGCCCTCGATCTCCGCGGTGCCGCAGACCACGGACTCGCTCTCCCCCGTACGCCCGGCGGCGCGGGCGAGCGAGGCGCCGTAGCCCGCCCAGCCGAGCGGGCCGTCGGGCGCCGACTCCTTCTCGGGGTAGGGGAGTTCGGCGAACGTGTCGGTGACGAGCGCGATGACCTCGCGGGCGGAGAAGCGGGTCACGAGGCCAGCGCCCGCTTCATGATCTTCCCCATGTCGTTGCGGGGCAGGGTGTCGAGGTAGTGGACGACCCGGGGACGCTTGTGCGGAGCCAGCCGGGAAGCGACGTGTTGGGCCAACTCATCTGCCGACGGCCGATGTTCGGAGTCGCTGGGCACGATCCACGCCACGATCCGCTCGCCGAGGTCGTCGTCCGGCTCCCCGGTCACCGCGGCCTCCCGTACCCCCGGGTGTTCGAGGAGCGCGTTCTCGATCTCACCCGCCCCGATCTTGTAACCCCCGCTCTTGATCAGGTCGGTGGCCTTGCGGCCGACGATGCGGACATAGCCGTCGGGGTCGCGCACCGCCATGTCGCCGGTGCGGAACCAGCCGTCCGGGGTGAACGCCGCAGCCGTCGCGTCGGGGCGGTTCAGGTACTCGGTGAACAGGTTGGCGCCGCGCACCTGGATCTCGCCGACACGCTCCGCGTCGTAGCCGTCGATCGCCGTGCCGTCCTCCTCGACCAGCCTCAACTCGACGCCGGGCAGCGGGAGTCCGACGGTTCCGGCGCGGGCCTCGCCGTCCGCGCGGACGCTCGTGTTCATCAGGGTCTCCGTCATGCCGTACCGCTCGATCACCCGGCGGCCCGTGGCCCGCGCGATCCGCTCGTGATCGTGCACGGGGAGCGCCGCCGAACCGCTCACCAGCAGGCGGGCGCCGGTCAGGGCCTTCACCAACCCCGGTTCGTCCGGCAGAGATTCGGCGATGCGGTGGTACATCGTCGGGACGCCGAACAGCATCGTCGCGCCGTCGTTCAGCTCCTTCGCCACGCCCTCGGTGGAGAAGCGGCCCAGGTGGCGGACGCTGCCGCCGCGCCGCAGGGGGCCGAGGGTGCCGAGGACCAGGCCGTGCACGTGGAACAGGGGCAGGCCGTGCACCAGGACGTCCTCGCCGGTCCACTGCCAGGCGTCGGCGAGCGCGTCGAGGGTGTGGGTGAGCGCCCGGCGGGGCAGGACCGCGCCCTTCGGCGGGCCCGTCGTACCGGACGTGTAGACCACGAGGGCGGGGGAGTTCGGGCTGAAGCCGTCCTCCGGGAGCGTGCCGGTGGCCCGGACGTCGACCTCGACCCGCTCGAACTGCCGCAACGCCTCGGGGAGTTCGGTGCCCGGCGCGGTCAGCACCAGGGCGGGGGCGCTGTCGGAGAGGATGTGCCGCAGCTCCTTGTCGCCCGACTTCGGGTTCAGCGGCACAGCGGCGCCGCCCGACAGCAGCACCCCCACGACCGCGACGGCCGTCTCCAGCTCGGGCGTCGCCCACACCGCGACCCTGCGCCCCTCGGTCAGCCGCCGCGCGACGGCCCCGGCCGCCGCCGAGAGCTGCGCGTACGTCAGGGAACGCGGTCCGAAGGAGAGGGCCGGCCGGTCGGACGGGCCGTCGGTCAGGGCGGGGAAGAGAGGGGACACGCGTCGTACTCCTTGCTGTTCGGCGTCGGGCGTCGGGCGTCGGGCGTTCGGTGTCAGGCGTTCGGTCTTCGGCGGAGGTCATACCCGTAGCCCGGAAGTACTAGGGGTACTACGGGTATGACGGGTACCACGCGGCTCACCCGAAGCCCGGCACGACCATCACCAGCCATGCCACCGCGGGTACCACCGCGACCACGATCCCCCCGTAGATCATCAACTGCCGGAAGAAACGCTCACGGTCGACGTCCGGCGCCGCGGCCAGCACCAGCGCGCCGTTCGTCGAGAACGGGCTCACGTCCACCACCGTCGCCGACACCGCCAGCGCGCACACCATCCCGACCGCCCCGATCTCGCCCTGTGCGAGGAACGGCACGGCGAGCGGGATCAGCGCGCCCATGATGCCGACGGACGAGGCGAACGCCGAGACCAGCGCGCCGATGTAGCACAGCAGCACCGCCGCGAGCAGCGGCACCCCGATGCCGCCGACGCCCTCCCCGGCCCAGGTGATCGTGCCCATCTGGTCCAGCACGCCGACGTACGTCAGCACCCCGCAGATCAGCAGCACCGTCGACCACGCGATCTCCCCGACCGCCTTGCGGCTGTCCGCCGGCCACACCGTGCTCAGCACCACGGCCAGCGTGATCGAGGTGAACCCCGCGTCCAGGTCGAACGCCAGCACGGCGACCACCAGCGCGACCAGCGAGACGAGGGTCGCGATCCGCGCCGGGTTCAGCCGGACCCCGTCCGACGTGTCCTCCGCCACCGCACGGGGAATGGTCTGGATGGGGGTGTTTCCACCCTTAGTACCCGTAATACCTCCGGGGGACCCCCCAGTTGACGTCCCCTCGGACGTACCGGCCCCTTCGCCGGACGGCCCCGTCATACCCGTACCCCCGACCGGCACCACCCCCTGCCGCCACAGCTTCCGCCCACCGCACGCCAGGAACACCACCCCGGCGATGACGAGGTTCGCGAACAGCGACGCGAGGAACAGCGCGATCTCGTTCCCGGGCAGCTTCTCGCGTTCGACGATGCCATTGACGATCGTGCCGTAGATGCTGATCGGCGAGAAGCCGCCGCCCTGCGCGCCGTGCACGACCATCGCGCCCATCAGCAGCGGGCTGATCCCGTACTGCGCGGCGAAACTGAGCGCGACCGGCGCGACGATCGCGACCGCCGCCGGGCTCACCGCGCCGATGCCGGTCAGCGCGCCGGTCAGCGCGAACATCACCCACGGGATGAGCGCGACCCGCCCGCGCACGAGCCGGATCGCCGCGTGCACCAGCCAGTCGGTGGTGCCGTTGGCGCGGGCGATCGCGAAGAGGTACGTGACGCCGACCAGGACGACGAACAGGTCGCCGGGGAACCCGGCGAAGATGCCGTCCGCGTCGAGGTCGGCGACGAGTTC
>NZ_LIRL01000800.1 GCF_001419795.1 Streptomyces niveiscabiei | reverse complement strand
TCACCGACCGCCAGGCCGCCCGCGTGATGCTGCCCCGGCTCCGGGAGAAGTTCCGGATGATCACTCTCGTCTGGGCGGACGGCGGTTACTCCGGCCGCCTGGTCACCTGGGCGCAGCAGGCACTGCGGCTCACGCTTCAGATCGTCAAGCGCAGTGACGACATGAGCGGCTTCGTGGTGCTGCCCAGACGGTGGTGCGTTGAGCGCACACTGGGATGGCTGATGCGATCGCGGCGCCTGGTGCGGGACTTCGAGACGCTGCCCGCCTCCAGCGAGACGTTCGTCTACTTCTCGATGGCCATGCTCATGAGCCGCCGCCTCGCCCGGACGACATCCCGGCCCCGGCCCCAGCAGGCGCGGTGAGCTCGCGCGGCGTGAACCGGCCCGACGGCAGCGCGGCCAGCCAGCCCCGCTCTGCCAGCCGCCTCGCCTTCGAACGCACTCCCTCGATCTTCGCCGGCACCGCCGCAAGGCCCAGCCGCCCGGCCAGCTCCTTCGCCGAGATCCCTTCGCCGGTGCCCGGCTCGGCCTCCACCAGCTCCACGATCCGCCGGTAGTCCGCCGACAGCGTCAAAACCGTCGCCCCCGCATGCCAGCGCGGCACGACGGAACCCGCGACCGGCGCCTTCGTCGTGTCCGCCACCACCGCGGTCGCCACCTCGTCCACCGAGGCGGCCCCTTCTTCCAGCATCGCGTCCCGACCCGCCAGGGTCTCGGCGAGCTCAGCCGTGGCGATCACGCGACGCTCCAACACCGCCTCCGCCTTGGCGAGTTCGGCAAGAACCCGCTCCGCCTCCACGCGAAGCTCCTCCGCCCGCACCCGGGCAGCCGCTTCCCGCCCCTCCACCAGCGCCATCACCGACGTCACGCTCAACTCCGCATCACCGAGACCGAACCAGACGCCCGAACTCTCCCGCAGCAATGCCGAAACCATGCCTGATCAGTGGAAACTCAACGATCACATCCGGAAAAACAACGGCTTCTTAGAGCTTGTCTCACGTG
>NZ_LIRL01000080.1 GCF_001419795.1 Streptomyces niveiscabiei | reverse complement strand
CGATGCCGGGGTCGCCCCCGCGCCGTATCTGAACAGCTTCAGATGCCGGCGGCCGAGCAGGAACCCCACGCCGCTCACCACCGCACCGGCAGTTCGGCCAGCCCACCGGTGAGCGCATGCTGACGCATCCTCAGTTCCCCCGGTTCCACGGCGAGTTCCAGCGTCGGGAAGCGTGTCACCAACTCCCGCAGCACTACCCCGAGTTCGATCCGCGCCAGCGGCGCCCCCGGGCAGTACCGGCCGCCGTGTCCGAACGTGACGTGTCCCGCCGCCCGGCGTGTGATGTCGAGCCGGTGCGGGTCGGGAAAGACGCAAGGGTCGTGGTTGGCGGCGCTGTTGGCGAGCAGGACGAGGTCACCGGCGCGGACGGTCGTCCCGTCGATGTCCAGGTCCTCGCGCGCGTACCGGGGAATGCCGCCGCCGGTCCCCTTAGCCGATGCGCGCAGCAGTTCCTCGACCGCGCCGGGGATCAGCGAGGGGTCGTCCACGAGGGCCCGCCACTGCTCGGGGTTCGCGAGCAACAGCAGGACGCCCAGGCCGATATGGACGACGGTCGTCTCGTGCCCGGCGAACAGCAGGGCCATGGACAGCCCGGCGATCTCGTCGTCCGGGACGCCTTCGGTCGCGACCAGCCGGGAGATCACGTCGTCGCCGGGTTCGGCGCGCTTGCGGGCGACCAACTCGCGGCCGTACCCGAAGAGTTCGAGCATGCCCCGCTCGCAGTTCGCCGGGTCGCCGAGGGTGGCGGCGGCGTCGGTCCAGGCGCGGAAGCGGTCGCGGTCCTCGTAGGGGACGCCGAGGAGTTCGCAGATGACGAGGATCGGCAGCGGGACGGCGAGTGCGGTGTGCAGGTCGGCCGGGGGGCCGTGTTCGGCGAGGTTGTCGAGGAGCCGCGCGGTGAGGGTCTCGACGCGGGGTGTGAGGTCCCGCATGATCCGGGGGGCGAAGTGCGGGCGCAGCAGGGAGCGGATGCGGGCGTGGTCGGCGGCCTCTGTGGCGAAGTCGCCGAGCAGGCCGTTGAAGAGGGTCTCGTCCGTGCGGGCGGCGGTCTCGGGGGTGGGGTGGGTGCGGCCGAGCCGGTCGTCGTCGAGCAGGTTCCGGACGTGTTTGTGGCCGGTGACCAGCCAGGCCGGGTCGCCCATCGCCGTACGGACCCGGTGGACCGTTCCGCGCTCCTGGAGTTCGCGCAGCCCGGTCGCCATGCGCAGCGGATCCCCTTGTTCGAAGGGGAGTCGGGTCTCGGCGGTCATGCGAGGGGGCGCCGGGCGACGACCAGGAGGTAGCCGAGCAGGGCGGGGTCGATCACGGCCTGCGGGTCGAAGTAGCAGCGGGCTTCGGTGTCGTCGGGCGGGATGTCCAACGCCCGTGCGCGTTCGGCGAGTTCGGTGAACGACCGGGGGACGGTCTCGTCGGTGATGTCCAGCATCTCCACGAACTCCAGTCCCGCCGCCCGCAGCAGGGCCGGGTAGTCGTCGAGCCGCGCGCTGGTCGAGCCCATCGTCTCGTGCAGGGCGCGGGCGCCGTCGGAGGGTGCGGGGCGGCGGAAGAAGTCGGTGAGGACGACCCGCCCGCCGGGGCGCAGGACGCGCCTCAACTCCCGTAGGACGTGGGAGCGGTCGGGCATGTGCGGCATGGATTCGAGGGCGAAGGCCGCGTCGAACGACGCGTCGCCGTACGGCAGTTGCATGGCGTCCGCCTGCTCGAAGGCGACCTGCCCCGGGGAGCGGGTGGCCAACTGCTGGGCGCGGACGACCTGTTCGCCGCTGACCGAGATGCCGATGACCTCCGCGCCGGTCCGGTGCGCGATCCGTACCGCCGGGGCGCCCACCCCGCAGCCGACGTCCAGGAGCCGGGAGCCGGGGCCGATGCGCAGGCGGTCGGTCATGACGTCGGTGAGCCGGTCCGTGGCCTCGTCGTAGGTGAGCGTGCTGTCCGGGGTGTCCCAGTAGCCGAGGTGGGCGTTGAAGCCGTCGCCTCCGATGAGGTCGGCGGCGAGCAGCGTCATGCGGTCGTACATCCGGCCGACGTCCTCGGCCACGGGTGCGGGGGTCGTCACGGGGTCTGTCGTCATCGGGTCCTCCTCGGGTGCTGGAACTCTGTCTCCGTGGGTCCTCGCACGAAACGCTTCCCGCCGGGAGAGGCACCGTTCGAGGGAAATGCTGACGCCGTACGGGTACTTCGCGGAGGGCGGGCGGCGCGCGAGCGGGGAACGTCCCGTCACCCACGCGAAAGAGGTCCCGATGCCCGAGCCGCTCGACTACCCCTTCAACGAAGGGCACAGCCTGGAACTGTCCTGCCGCTACGAGGAGGCGCTCGCGGACGACGGGCTGCGGCGCGTCCGGCTGCCGTACGGCGATCCGGCGTGGCTCGCCACCCGGTACGCGGACGTCCGCGGCGTGCTCGGCGACTCCCGCTTCAGCCGCGCCGCCTGCGCCGTCAACGACGAACCCCGTGAGGCCGAACTCCAGGTCAACCAGGGGATGATGGCGATGGACCCGCCGGACCACAGCCGGCTGCGGCGGCTGCTGTCGAAGGCGTTCACCGTGCAGCGCATCGAGCGGATGCGGCCTGAGGTACGGGAGTTGACGGAGCGTCTGCTCGCGGACATGGTCGCCGCCGGTCCGCCCGCCGACCTCGTGGAGTCCCTCGCGCTGCCGCTGCCCGTCATCGTGATCTGCCGGATGCTCGGCGTGCCCGAGGCCGACCAGCAGCTGTTCCGTACGTGGAGCGAGAACACGGTGTCGAGCGCGGTCGGCGCGCGGGAGGCCGAGGCCAGCCGTCAGGACTTCCACGCCTACGTGTCCGGCCTCGTCGCCGAACGCCGGGAGCGGCCCGGGGACGATCTGATGTCGGCGCTGATCGAGGCGCGGGACCACGAAGACCGGTTGTCCGAGGCCGAGTTGTTCGAGCAGTGCGTGGGGCTGCTGATCGCGGGCCACGAGACGACGGCCACGTCGGTGCCGAATTTCCTCTACACGCTCTTCCAACACCCCGATCAGCTGCGGCGGTTGCGCGAGGACCCCGAGCTGATCCCGTCCGCCGTCGAGGAGTTGCTCCGGTACGTCCCGTTGCGCACCGGCGCGCTCGCCGCCCGCTGGGCCACCGAGGACGTCCGGGTCGGCGGCACGCTGGTCCGCGAGGGCGAGCCGGTGGTCGTCTCCGTCGGGGCGGCGAACCGGGACGCGCGGCGGTTCGCCGAGCCCGGTGTCCTCGACCTCGGCCGGACGGGGAACCGGCATGTGGCGTTCGGGTACGGCGTCCACTACTGTCCCGGCTCGGCGCTGGCCCGGCTGGAGATCCAGGAGGCGTTGCGGGCCCTGCTGTCGGGGTTGCCGGGGCTGCGGCTCGCGGGGGACGTGGAGTGGAAGTCGCGGATGTCGTTGAGGGGGGTGCGGCGGATGCCGGTGGAGTGGTGAGCGGAGGGGAGTGAGGGCCGGGTGCGACGTACGGATCACTTCGGGTCCGCGTATTCCTGGCGGTTTTCCGGCAGTTCGGCACTCCCCGGCTCTTCCCTCTTCTCCTCCCTCCGCACCGGCCGCTCCCGCAGGGACATCGGTAGCGAGCGCGGTGTGGAGGAGAGCCGGGGAGCCATCCGGGTGTGTGCCCCCGGGAGCGGGTCGAGTTGCCAGCGGGCTGTGATCGACGCGAGGGCGAGGGTGGCCTCGGTGAGGGCGAAGACTTCGCCGATGCACTTGCGGGCGCCGCTGCCGAAGGGCGTGAACACCCCGCGCGGTGGCCGTCCTTCGCCCTCGCGCCAGCGGTCGGGGGCGAAGCGCTCGGGCTCGGGGAAGAGGTCGGCGCGGTGGTGCACGATGTGCGGGCTGTAGATGACGATCGAGCCGGCCGGGAGCCGGTGGCCCGCCAACTCGGCCGCCTTGGTGGTGACTCGGGTGAAGAGCCAGCCCGGCGGGTACAGGCGCAGCGTCTCCATGACGACCCTGCGCGTCACGTCGAGGCGGGGGATGTCGTCGTGCCCGGCGACCCGTCCGGCGAGGACGGTGTCGACCTCGGTGTGCAACTCCTCCCGGACGTGCGGGTGTTGGCCGAGGAGGTACAGCGCCCACGACAGCAGGGGTGCGGTGGTCTCGCTGCCGCCGAGGTAGAACGTGAAGACCTGGTCGTGGAGTTCGTCCTCGGTGAGGGCGTTCCCGTCGTCGTCGCGGACCGCGAGCAGGATGGACAGCAGGTCGCCGTGGTCGACGCCGGCGCGCCGGTAGTCGTCGGTGAGCTGCGCGACGTACTGCCGCAGGCGTGAACGGGCCCTGACGAAGCGGCGGTTGCCGGGTGTCGGCAGCCGGTTCAGGACCGGCCACGGCAGCAGCATCCGGCGCATCATGCCGGTCAGCATGTCGTGCATGCACTGCCGCAGTTCCTGGAACGTCTTGTCGTCGAGTTCGGCGGCGAACAGGGTGCGGGTGGCGAGGTTCGCGGTGAGTTCGTTCATCGTCGCGAGGACGTCGAGTTCACGGCCCTCGGTCCAGCCCTGGAGCATCGCGGTGATCTCCGAGGTCATCACCCGCGCGTAGCCGGGGAGGCGTTCGCGGTGGAACGCGGGCTGGAGCAGCCGGCGTTGGCGCCGGTGGTCCCGGTGCGGGCAGGTCGCGAGACCGTTCCCGGCGACGGTCCGTACGAGGTCGAAGATCGCGCCGCCCTTGTCGTACGTCCGGTCGTCAACCAGCACTTGATGCACCAGGTCGGGGTCGCACAGCACGTGGAAGGGAACGGGGCCGAGCTTGATCCGGACGAGGTCGCCGTGCGCGGGCAGGGACGCGAGGAAGTCGAGGGGGTGTCTGCCGAGGGGGAGCGCGTGCCCGAGGACGGGGAGCGCGCCGGGGG
>NZ_LIRL01000008.1 GCF_001419795.1 Streptomyces niveiscabiei | reverse complement strand
CGCGATGGGGGCCGTGGGGGTCGCCATGGGGACGCGGTTCCTGCTGACCCGTGACAGTACGGTGCCGGACGCGGTGAAGGCGGAGTATCTGCGGCGGGGAGTCGACGGGACGGTCGTGACACGGGTCCTCGACGGGGTCCCGCAGCGGGTACTGCGGACCGAGCTGGTCGAACGGCTGCTGCGGGAGCGGGCACCCGGGCGGGCCTGGCGGTCCGTGCGCAACGCGTCGGCGTTCCACCGGAGTTCGGGCATCCCCTGGTCCGCCATGGTGCGGGAGGGGCTCGCCATGCGGCGGGGGCACGGGCTGGGGTGGTCGCAGGTGCTGATGGCCGCGAACACGCCGATGATGCTGCGGGCGTCGATGGTCGAAGGGCGCGTGGATCTGGGGACGTTGGCCTCGGGGCAGGTCGCCGGGGTGATCGAGGATCTGCCCAGTTGCGCGGAGTTGATCGAACGGATCGTGACGGAGGCGGAAGCCGTGCTCACGCGGCTCACGGGGCTTACAGGGCTTACGGGGAATTCCGGCGGCTCCGGGCCCGGCGGATTCACGGGGTCTGCCGGGTCCGCCGGGTCTACCGGGTCCACCGGCTTCATCAGGTGAAGGGGCTTCCATGGGTACCGAGTTCATCGCGACGGCCGTCGACGAGCGGGGCGTCGCCGAGGTCGTCGTCGACCGGCCGCCGGTCAACGCGCTGCCCGTGGCCGGGTGGTACGCCCTCGCGGACGCGGTGACGGGGCTCGGCCGGGACCCCGCCGTACGGGTCGTCGTGCTGCGGGCCCGGGGGCGGGGCTTCAACGCCGGTGTGGACATCAAGGAGCTGCGGGACGAGGGGGCGATCGTCGAGGTGAACCGGAGCTGCTTCACCGCGTTCGCCGCCGTGTACGAGTGTGCGGTGCCCGTCGTCGCGGCCGTGCACGGGTTCTGTCTGGGCGGGGGGATCGGGCTCGTCGGGAACGCGGACGTCGTGATCGCCTCGCAGGACGCGTACTTCGGGCTGCCCGAGGTGGACCGGGGGGCGTTGGGGGCGGGTACGCATCTCTCGCGGCTGGTGCCGGGGCATCGGGCGCGGGCGATGATGTACACGTGCGCGACGGCGACGGCCGCCGAACTCCACGCGTACGGCTCGGTGTTGGACGTCGTACCCGAACCGTCCTTGCGCGCCCGGGCGTTGGAGGTGGCCGGCGAGATCGCGGGGAAGCATCCGGCGGTGATCCGGGCGGCGAAGGAGGCGTTCAACGGGATCGACTTGTGGGATGTGAAACGGAGTTACCGGTACGAGCAGGGGTTCACGTTCGAGATGAACCTGTCGGGGGTGACCCGGCAGGAGAGGTTCGGCCTCGACACCGACACGGGCACTGGCACCGACACCGGCACCGGCACCGGCACCGGCACCGGCACCGGCACCGGCTCAGACTCGCGCTCCGGCTCCGGCTCCGGGGAGTAGCCCATGGACCTGACCTGGAGCCCCGAGGAGGACGCGTTCCGCCGGGAAGCCCGCGACTGGCTGGCCGCGCACGTGCCGTCGCCCCCCTTGCCGTCCGGCGACACCCGCGAGGGCTTCGCCGCCCATCTCGACTGGGAGCGTGAGCTGTTCGGGGCCCGCTGGTCGGTCGTGTCGTGGCCGCGGGAGTACGGCGGCCGGGGCGCCTCGCTGTGGGAGTGGCTGATCTTCGAGGAGGAGTACTACCGGGCGGGCGCACCGGCCCGGGTCACCCAGAACGGGATCTTCCTGCTGGCCCCCACGATCTTCCGGTACGGCACCCCCGAGCAACAGGCCCGTCTCCTGCCGAGGTTGGCGGCGGCCGAGGACCTCTGGGCGCAGGGCTGGTCGGAACCCGGCGCGGGCAGCGACCTCGCGGCGATCCGCAGCCGTGCGGGACGGGTGGACGGCGGCTGGCGGCTCACCGGCCACAAGACGTGGACCACGCGCGGCGCCTTCTGCACGCACCTCTTCGGCCTGTTCCGCACCGACCCCGACGCCGGACGGCATCGCGGCCTGACCTACTTCCTGGTCCCGCTCGACGCCCCCGGCGTGACGGTCCGCGGCTTCCAACGCCTGGACGGGGACGAGGGGTTCGCGGACGTCTACCTCGACGACGTCTTCGTACCGGACTGCGACGTCCTGGGCGAGGTCGGCCAGGGCTGGACGGTCGCCATGACCACCACGGGCTCCGAACGCGGCCTGACGCTCCGCTCCCCGGGCCGCTTCCTGCACACCGCCGACCGCCTGGTGGACCTGGCCAGGTCCCTGGGTGCCGGGGCCCACCGGGACGACGTCGTGCAGGCGTGGATCGACGCGCAGGCGTACCAGTGGTTCACCCTGGAGCAGGTCACGGCGATCGCCGAGGGCCGCGAGGTCGGCGCCGAGGCCAGCCTGAACAAGCTGTTCTGGTCCGAGCTGGACGTCCGCCTGCACGAGACGGCCGCCGAACTCCTCGGCCCGGGCGCCGAGTTGGCCGGGCCGTGGAGCAAGGGCTTCCTCTTCTCCCTGGCCGGGCCCATCTACGCCGGCACGAACGAGATCCAGCGCAACATCGTCGCCGAGCGGCTGCTCGGGCTCCCCAGGAGGTGAGCGGGTGCGTTTCTCCGTGACCGAGGTGGACGCGGCGCTCGCGGAGGCGGCGGGCGGGGTGCTGGCGAAGCCGGACGTGTGGCGCATGCTCGCCGAGGTGGGGGTGCTCGGCGCGCTCGTGCCCGGCGAGGCGGGCCTCGACGAGAACTGTCTGCCGCCGCTGATGGAGAAGCTGGGGCACAGCGGGGCACCCGTCCCGGCCGCCGAGACGATCGCCGTCGGGGCGCCTCTGCTGGCCGGACTCCCGGTGCTGGCCGGGGTCTTGGACGGTTCGGCTCTGCTCACCGCCTCCTTCGGCGAGGGCGCCCCCGTGCCGTTCGCGGCCCGCGCGGATCTCGTCGTTCTCGCGGGGGCCGGTCGGGTACGGCTGTTCCGGCGCGAGGAGTTGAGCGTCGAGCCCCTCGAATCGGTGGACGCGACACGCCAGTTGGCGCGTGTCACGGCGCCGGGCCGGGGCGGACTGCTGCTCACCGACGATCCCGGCATGCTCGAAGTGGCCCGGTGGCGGGGGGTGTTGGCCACCTCCGGGCTGCTCGTGGGCCTGGGGACGCGGATGGTCGAGCTGACCGTCGCGTACGTCCGGGAGCGGGAGCAGTTCGGGGTGCCGGTCGGCTCGTTCCAGGCGGTGAAGCACGCGCTGGCCGACGCGCTGGTGGCGGTGCGGTTCGCCCGTGCGTCCGTCCTCGCGGCGGGGTGGGCGCAGGCCGCCGGGGACGCCGACGCGGACGTACGGACGTCGGCGGCGAAGGTGCTCGCCTCGGAGGCGGCCCGGCGGACCGCTCGGGCGGCGATCCAGTGCCACGGCGCGATCGGCTACACCACGGAGTACGAACTGCACCGCTACGCCAAGCGGGCGTGGGCCCTGGCGGCGGACTGGGGCGGCCCCGCACACCATCGGGCCCTGATAGCAACCCGGTTGGGCCTCTCCGAACCCCAAGGAGGCGCGTCATGATCTGCCGGAACCGCGTAGCCGTCGTCACCGGCGCGGGCCAGGGCCTCGGCCGCGAACACGCCCTCGCCCTCGCCGCCGAGGGCGCGGCCGTCGTCGTCAACGACCTGGGCGAGGCCGCGAAGTCCGTCGCCGAGGAGATCACCGCGAACGGCGGCACGGCGGTGGCCGACCTCGGGGACGTCAGCGACTGGGCGTACGCCGAGTCCCTGATCCACCGGGCCGTGGACGAGTTCGGCGCGTTGGACGCCCTGGTGAACAACGCGGGCATCAACCGCGACCGCATGCTGGTGTCGATGACGGAGGCCGACTGGGACACCGTCCTGCGCGTGGACCTCAAGGGCCACGCGGCCCCTCTGCGGCACGCCGCCGCCTTCTGGCGCGACCGCGCGAAGAGCGGCCGTCCGGTCGCCGCCCGCGTCGTCAACACCTCTTCCGGCGCGGGCCTGTTGGGCAGCGTCGGCCAGGGGAACTACGGCGCCGCCAAGGCGGGCATCGCCGCCCTCACGGTCGTCGCGGCGGCCGAACTCGCCCGCTACGGCGTGACGGTGAACGCGATCGCACCGTCCGCGCGCACCCCGATGACCGAAGCCGTCGAGGCGTTCGCCGACCGCATGCGGGCCCCGGCGACAGGCTTCGACACCATGCACCCCGGCAACGTCTCCCCCCTCGTGGTCTGGCTGGCCTCCACCGGATCGAGCGAGGTGACCGGCCGAGTCTTCGAGGTCGAGGGCGGGATCATCGGCGTGGCGGACGGCTGGCGGTACGGGCCCCGGACGGAGCGGGACCGACGCTGGACGCCGGATGAAGTGGGCCCGGCGGTCCGGGAGTTGCTGACCCGGGCGCCCGATCCGGCTCCGGTGTACGGGGCTTGACGCCATCCACCAGCACCGGCTCCTCGGGCCAGTCATCGGATGTGTAGCGAGAACCCCTAGAGATGATCACCCGTCCGGCCGCTCCCCAAACGTTCATGTCCGTTAGCCGAATTGAAGCCGACCCAAGTCTTGTCACTGCGGGCGACGGCATCGTAACGTCCTCGGCATTCCGAGATACATCGGAGGAATCACGGCTCAGGGGAGAACACGGCCAATGACGACCGCTCGCATCCGCTCGACCGCAGCCGCCACCGCCGTCCTCGCGGCGCTCGCCCTCGCCACCGCCTGCAACCGCGAGAGCTCCGACTCGTCCTCGTCGGGCGGCAAGTCTCCCATCGGGATCGATCTGCCGCGCTCCGACACCGACTTCTGGAATTCCTACGCGCAGTACCTCAGGAAGGACATCAAGACCGACGGCGTCGACGCGCTGCCGCTGAGCAACTCGCAGAACGACGTGACCAAACTCGTCGCGAACGTCCAGGTGTTCCGCAACACGGGCGCCAAGGCGGTGGTGATGGCCCCGCAGGACACGGGCGCCATCGCGTCCACGCTGGACAGCCTGTCGGCGGCGAAGATCCCGGTGGTGAGCGTGGACACGCGGCCGGACAAGGGCGACGTCTACATGGTGGTGCGCGCGGACAACAAGGCGTACGGCACGAAGGCGTGCGAGTTCCTGGGCAAGCAGCTCGGCGGGCAGGGCAAGGTCGCCGAGTTCCAGGGGGCGTTGGACTCCATCAACGGGCGTGACCGCTCGGAGGCGTTCGCGGCGTGCATGAAGGCGAAGTTCCCGAAGATCCAGGTGTTCGAGCTGCCGACGGACTGGAAGGGCGACGTCGCCTCGGCGAAGCTCCAGTCGCTGCTGGCCCAGCACCCGGACCTGAACGGCATCTACATGCAGGCCGGTGGCGCGTTCCTCCAGCCGACGCTGGCGCTCCTGGAGCAGAAGAAGCTGCTGAAGCCGGCCGGGCAGCCGGGCCACATCAGCATCATCTCCAACGACGGCATCCCGCAGGAGCTCGACGCGATCCGCAAGGGCCAGATCGACGCGACGGTCTCCCAGCCCGCCGACCTGTACGCCAAGTACGCGCTGCACTACGCGAAGGCGGCGGCCGAGGGGAAGACGTTCGAGCCGGGCCCGACCGACCACGGCTCGACGATCATCAAGATCCCGAACGGTCTTGAGGACCAGCTCCCGGCGCCGCTGGTGACCAAGGAGAACGTCGACGACGCCGCGCTGTGGGGCAACAACATCGGCTGACGCGGGGGAACTTCATGACGGACATCAGCACGACCCCGGTGGCCGAGGCCATCGGCGTCTCCAAACGGTTCGGGGCGACGGTCGCCCTGCGCGACGCGCACATCTCCGTCGCCCCGGGCGAGTCGCACGCCCTGGTCGGCCGCAACGGCGCGGGCAAGTCGACCCTCGTCTCGCTCCTCACCGGCATCCAGCGCGCGGACGCGGGCACCCTGCGCTTCTCCGGCGCCCCGGCCCCGGCGCCGGGCGACCTCGCCGCGTGGCGTTCCAAGGTCGCCTGCGTCTATCAACGCTCCACGATCCTCGACGAGTTGACCGTCGCCGAGAACCTCTTCCTGAACCGGCAGAGCGCGAGCGCCGTCCGCCCGATCCGCTGGCGCCAACTACGGGAGCGAGCACGGGAGTTGCTGACGGAGTACGGGGTCGACGTCGACCCCGCCGTGCGGGCGAAGGAACTCACCGTCGAGCAGCGGCAGTTCGTGGAGATCGCGCGGGCCCTGTCGTTCGGCGCGCGGTTCATCATCCTGGACGAGCCGACGGCGAAGCTCGACGCGCGGGGCATCACCCGGCTGTTCGCGAAACTCCGTGAACTGCGGGAGCAGGGCGTCGCGTTCCTGTTCATCTCGCACCACCTCCAGGAGGTGTACGACCTCTGCACGACGGTCACCGTGTACCGGGACGCGACGCACGTCCTGACCGCGCCGGTCGCCGAGTTGGGGCACCGGGAGCTGGTGGAGGCGATGACGGGCGAGTCAGCGGAGCTGCCGGTCGCGGTCCCCCGGCAGCGGACCGTCGCCGATTCCACCACGCTGCTGTCCGTCTCCGGCCTCACCCTTCCGGGCGTCTGCGAGGGCCTCGACCTGACCGTGCGCTCCGGTGAGGTGGTCGGGCTCGCCGGGTCAGCCGCGAGCGGGAACGTGCAGGTGGGCGAGGCCATCGCTGGCCTGCACAAGGCGCGGGGCGGGCAGGTCGCCGTACGCGGGCGGGTCGTGCGGACCGGGAGTGTGCCGTCGGCGCTGGCCGCCGGGGTCGGGCTGGTGCCCGAGGACCGGCATGCGCAGGGGCTGGTCACCGGGCGCAGTGTCGCCGAGAACGCGACGCTGACGGTCACCGATCAGCTCGGGCCGTTCGGGACCGTACTGCCGTCCCGGACACGGGAGTTCGCGGGGCGGGTGATCCGGGAGCTGGACATCAAGACGCCCGGCGCCTCGACGCCGGTCACCGCGCTGTCCGGCGGCAATCAGCAAAAGGTCGTCGTGGCGCGGGCGTTGGCGACCGACCCGGATGTGCTGGTCGCGATCCGGCCCACGAACGGGGTCGACGTCAGGTCCAAGGAGTTTCTCCTGGGCACGGTCCGGGGGATCGCCGACGGCGGGAAGGCCGCGCTGATCGTCTCCGACGAGCTGGACGATCTGCGGGTGTGCGACCGGGTCGTCGTCATGTTCCACGGGCGGGTGGTCGCCGAGTTCACGCCGGGGTGGCGGGACGAGGAGATGGTCGCCGCCATCGAGGGCGTCGCCGACGCCTTGGGGAGGTAAACCATGTCCGTGACCACCGAAGTGACACCGCCTCGGGCGAAGGCGGCCGGGCTGTCCCGGCTCGATCTGGGCCGCTTCCGGGACCTGTCCCTCGTACCGGTCATCCTCGTCCTGATGCTGATCGGGTTCATCGTCTCGCCCGCCTTCCTCACCTCCGACAACCTGATCGGGGTGCTCCAGCAGTCCACGGAACTCAGCCTGTTGGTGCTGGCGACGACGTTCATCCTGATCAGCGGGCGGATGGATCTGTCGCTGGAGTCCACGATCGGGGTGGCTCCGGTCATCGCGGTGTGGCTGGTGCTGCCGAGCAGTGGCGGGCGGTTCAACGGGGTCGATCTGCTGCCGGGCTGGACGGCGGTCCCGCTGTGCCTGCTCATCGGCGCGGTCATCGGGGTCGTGAACGGGTTCCTCATTCTGAAGCTGCGGCTCAACGGGTTCATCGTCACGCTCGGCGCGCTCACCATGCTGCGCGGGCTCCAGGTCGCCCTGTCCGAGGGGCAGTCGATCGTGGAGCTCCCGCCGTCGTTCACCTACCTCGGCCGTACCTCGTGGCTCGGGCTGCCCGCCGCCGTCTGGGTGTGCGGGGTGCTGTTCGTCCTCGGGGGCGGGGCGCTGGCGTGGCTGCGGCACGGGCGGGCGCTGTACGCGATCGGCGGGAACCAGGAGGCGGCCCGTACGGCCGGTATCCGCGTCGATCGCATCATCTGGATCGTCCTCATCACCGGCAGCGTCCTCGCCGCGTTCGCCGGCATCCTCTACAGCGGGCACTACGGGTCCATCTCCGCGACGCAGGGCAGCGGCTGGATCTTCCAGGTGTTCGCCGCGACCGTCATCGGCGGAGTCAGCCTCAACGGCGGCAAGGGCTCCGTCTTCGGGGCCCTCACCGGGGTGCTGACCCTCCAACTCGTCGTCAACGTCATGACGTTGGCCGGGGTGCCGCCGCTGTGGAACCAGTTCCTCAACGGGGTCATCATCATCGTGGCCCTGATCGTGTCGCGGTTCGCCTCGGGCGAGAAGCAGGAGTGACCCGGACGTGGCGATCTGCTTCGAACTCGTGGTGAACTTCGGCGACAACGCCGAGGCCGCTCGGGCTGCCGCCCTCGTCGACCCCAGGACCTCGGCGCTTCGCGCGGGTGACCACCGCATCCCTCTCCACCGGCCGCTGCTGACGGACTCGGGAGGGGACATCCAGCTGTCGATCCTGCCCGTGGCCGTCAGCTGGCACTGTGCCCTGGACGGCACTCTCCCCCGGCTCGACCTCACCCCGGCGGAGCTGACCGAACTGGGCCACCAGCTCTACGAGTTGCTGGCGGCGTTCCACGGCTACGTCACCGCCCGGGTCGGCTGGGATCCGGAACCGTTCCTGGACCCCGCCGAGCTCAGGCACTGGTCGGAGGAACTGGACGACGGCAGCCTGCACGGCCTCGTGCTGAGCGACGAGGTGCACGCGGACCTCGGCCTCGGCGCCGGCTACGAGGTCTTCCGGCCCGGCTACCGGTGGATCCCCTATCGCGGCGAGTAACCGGGCGGCCTCGCGGCGGACCGACGGGACCCGCCCCGCGTCACCTGCGCTGGGCCGCCAGCCGGATCGGAGCGTTCGCCGCCCCGTATCCGGCGTATCCGCCGTCGCGTTGGACGAACTCGAAGAACACCTGGCCGACCGTCGCCGTGTAGCAGTGGCGGAACTCGCCGCCCTGTTCGTCGCGGTCGTAGAGGATGCCGAGTTCGCGGTAGGTCGCCACGTCCTCGGCGGGGAGGTCGCAGCGGGCGGCGAGGTCGTCGTAGTAGTTGCCGGGGACGTGGAGCAAGGGGGCGCCGCAGGAGCGGAGTTCCCGGGCTGTGGCGACCACGTCGGGTACCGCTACGGCTATGTGGCGGGCCCGGTCGTCGGCCTCCGGTGTGGGGGCGAGGTTGAGGACGAGGTGCGGGCCCGAGGGGGACGCGGAGAGGGCGCGGCTGCGGAACAGGCCGTAGGGGTCGGCGAGTTCGACGGTCTCGTGGGGGCTGAGGCCCAGGATGGTGCGGTGGAAGAGGACCGCTTCGTCGAAGTGGTGCCAGGGCTGGGTGAGGGCGAGGTGGTCGAGCCGGCCGTCCGCCGTGCTCTCGCCGGTGAACGTGAAGTCGTCCGTCCAACTCGCCAGTCCTGCGCGGCGGGTGGCGCAGAAGAGGACTTCGGTTCCGTCGGGGGCGGCGATGGAGTCGAGGGGGACGTCCTGGGCGGCTCGGTGTTTGGGG
>NZ_LIRL01000799.1 GCF_001419795.1 Streptomyces niveiscabiei | reverse complement strand
GGCGGCGAGGGCCTCGGTGAGGGAGGGGACCAGGGAGACGACGCGGCGCGGCGGGCGGGGCAGGTGGACCGGGGTTCCCATGTCGTCGTAGGCCGTCCCGGAGGAGTGGGCCGTCCCGGAGGAGTAGGTCACCCGGGCACTGTGTCACAGGGGGACGTTGCCGTGCTTGCGGTCCGGGAGCACCGCGTTCTTGCCGCGCAGCATCGTCAGGGAGCGGATCAGGGTGCGGCGGGTGTCGCCGGGATCGATGACGTCGTCGAGGAGGCCGCGTTCGGCGGCGTAGTAGGGGTGCATCAGCTCGGCGCGGTAGTCCTCGACGAGGCGGGCGCGGGTCGCCTCCGGGTCGTCGGAGGCGGCGATCTCCCGGCGGAAGACGACGTTCGCGGCGCCGTCCGCGCCCATCACCGCGATCTCGTTCGTCGGCCAGGCGAAGGTGAGGTCCGCGCCGATCGAGCGCGAGTCCATGACGATGTACGCGCCGCCGTACGCCTTGCGCAGCACCAGGGAGATCCGGGGCACGGACGCGTTGCAGTACGCGTACAGCAGCTTCGCGCCGTGCCGGATGATCCCGCCGTGCTCCTGGTCCACGCCGGGCAGGAAGCCGGGTACGTCGACGAGGGTGACCAGCGGGATGTTGAAGGAGTCGCAGATCGAGACGTGCCGGGCGGCCTTCTCCGAGCCGTGGATGTCCAGGACCCCGGCGAGGGCGGCGGGCTGGTTGGCGACGATGCCGACGACCTGGCCGCCGAGGCGGGCGAACCCGCACACCACGTTGCGCGCCCACGCCTCGTGGACCTCGAAGAACTCGCCGTCGTCCACGATCTCCTCGACGACCGCGCGCATGTCGTACGCGCGCGCCGGGTCCGCCGGGACCAGCGAGGTCAGGGTGTCGGTGCGGCGGTCGACGGGGTCGGTGGGCGGGGTGTCCGGCGGGAGTTCGCGGTTGTTCTGCGGGAGGAGCGACAGCAGGAACCGTACGTCGTCGAGGCACTCGGCCTCGTCGTCGTGGCAGAACCCGGCGACGCCCGAGGTGGCGGCGTGCACGTCGGCTCCGCCGAGCCCGTTGTGGGTGATCTCCTCGCCGGTCACCGCCTGGACGACGTCGGGGCCGGTGATGAACATCTGCGAGGTGTCGCGGACCATGAACACGAAGTCGGTGAGCGCCGGGGAGTAGGCCGCGCCGCCGGCGCAGGGGCCCAGCATCACGCTGATCTGCGGGATGATCCCGGAGGCGCGGGTGTTGCGGCGGAAGATGCCGCCGTACCCGGCGAGCGCGGTGACACCTTCCTGGATGCGGGCGCCCGCGCCGTCGTTGAGCCCGACGAGGGGAGCGCCGGCGGAGAGGGCGAGGTCCATCACCTTGTGGACCTTGGCGGCGTGGGCCTCCCCGAGGGCCCCGCCGAAGACCCGGAAGTCGTGGGCGTAGGCGAACACGGTCCGGCCGTGCACCTCGCCCCAGCCGATCACCACGCCGTCCCCGTGCGGCTTGCGCTCCTCCAGGCCGAAGCCGGTGGCCCGGTGCCGACGCAGGGGCTCGATCTCGGTGAACGTCCCCGGGTCGAAGAGCAGGTCGAGCCGCTCGTGGACGGTCAGCTTCCCCTTCCCGTGCTGGCGCCGCGTGGCCTCCGGGTCGGGTCCCCGGCTCACCTCCTCCTTCAGCAGCTTCAGCTCAGCGGTGGCCCGCCCCAGATCAGGCGCCGGCGCGGCGGCCAGGAGTTCATCGAGGGTCGTCATTCCCTCAACGTAGGAAGGGGGGCTCGAAGAGGGCTGGAGACGCCCGCCGGCTGGGGGTCGAGGGCCGTGTCGCCCGAGAGGACCGCGTGGTGGAGCTGCTGGAGCGACGGGGAGGGTTCGAGGCCGAGTTCGGTGACGAGGGCGCCGCGCAGCCGCTGGTAGGCCTCCAGGGCCCGCCAGGCGCCGCCGGAGCGGTGCAGGGCCAGCATGAACTGGGCGCAGAAACGCTCGTTCATGGGGTGGCGGGCCGTCAGCACCCGCAGTTCCGGGACGACTTCCGCGTGCCGGCCGAGGTGGAGGTCCGCCTCGATACGGCGTTCCAGGGCCGCCATCCGGTTCTCCTCCAGGCGCAGCACCTCCAGTTCGAGGACGCTGCCCGCGCGGACGTCCACCAGGGCGGGGCCGTGCCACAGGGCGAGGGAGGCGCCGAGGAGGCGGGAGGCGGTGCGGTAGTCGCCGGCGTCGTAGGCGAGCCGGCCGTCGGCGACGAGCTGCTCGAACTCCTGGACGTCGACCTGGCCGGGCTGGACGTGCAGCAGATAGCCGCCGAACTGGGTGACCAGGACGTCCTTCGCGCCCCGGGCGTCCCCGACGAGGCCGGCCGCGATGCGGCGGCGCAGCTGGAGGATGTACGTCTGGAGGGTCGTGGACGCGCTGCGCGGTATCCGTTCCCCCCAGATCTCGGCCATCAGTGTGGGCACGGTGACGACGTGGTCGGCCTGTAGCGCGAGCAGGGCCAGGATCTGCCGGGGCTTCGCCGCGCTGGGCACCACCGACATGCCCTGCTCCACCGCCGTGAGCGGCCCCAATACCTTGATCTCCATAGCGTGCTCTCCCCTTTCGAGTCGCATCCCCTGGACCCGGGTCCGGGTGTCCCCCACTCGGAGCGTGCTGCGCATGCTCCCATTCCCGCCGGGGGCCGCCCAGTGAGCAACGCATGAGCGCAATCATGAAAAGTTCATGCCCGGCCCATGACGTACGCAGCTCCCGAATCCGGCCCTCACGGCTCAAACTCTCTCCCCGCGGACATGCCGGGTTCCGGTTCGGCCGCTCGGGCCGCGGCCCGGGATCCGGTTCACGGAAACGTCGGGAATCAGCCGCCCCGGGCATCCCGCACGGCGGAGTCCGCGCGCCCCGTACGGCTCGTTCTTTCCGCCCGCGTACTCGGTGGTGACTGCCCGAACCGGGCGCACAGGTTCGCGCAAGCAATACCTGTTCGGCCAGCCTCTCCAGGGCCAGGACAACGTATATTTCGAACAGTTCAAGCGGTCTTGGGAGGAGGCACCGCATGGCCGACCCGTTTCGCCGTACGGATACCGGCGGCCCGCGCGGCGACGGCCGTGGGGGTCCCGGTACCGGTCAGGGAGGGTCGGCTGCCTTAACCGGAACCAGGTGGCGGGGTCCGGGCGGGGACGTCCCGCCGACGTGGGTGTCGCGGATGATCGCCGTCGCCGTGATGTGCGGCTACTCGGCGGTCCTCGTGCTCAACGTCCTGTGGGACGACCCCGGCCCGGCGCGGCTCGTCCTGTGCCTGGCCTGTGTGACGGCCCTGTTCTGCGGACAGCTCCTGCTCCTGTCGCCCCGTGCCCGCCACCGGCCCCTCCACCACAGGGTGCTGACGCTCGCCGTCCAGGCCGCCCTGGCCTGTGTGCCGTTCCTGTGGTTCGGCATCACCTGGGCCCCGGCCGCCGGGGTCCTGGGCGCCTCGCTGCTGCTCCTGCTGCCCCGCCCTGTGGCGTGGGCCCTGTTCGGGCTGGTGGTGGCCGGGACCGGCGGGTACGCCGCGCTGCTCGACGTGCCGCTGGTGACCCAGGTCTACGCGCCGCTGACCACGGTGCTCACAGGCCTGGTGCTGCACGGTCTGACGCTGCTGACGGACCTGGTGCGCGAGGTGCACACGACTCGCGCCGAGCTGGCCCGGACGGCGGTGGCCCAGGAGCGCCGCCGCATCTCCCGGGACGTGCACGACCTGCTGGGCTACAGCCTCTCCGCGATCACCCTGAAGTGCGAGCTGATCCACCGGCTGGTGCCGGCGCAGCCGGGGCGGGCGCTGGACGAGGTGGAGTCGGTCCTCGCGGTGTCCCGGCAGGCCGTCGCGGACGCGCGGCTGGTGGCCAGCGGCTACCGGGAGATGTCGCTGGCGGCGGAGGCCGAGTCGGCGGCGGAGGTCATGGCGGCGGCCGACATCCGCACCACCGTCGACATCGCCTGCGGCCGGCTGCACCCGGCGGTGGACACGGTCCTCGCGACGACGCTGCGCGAGGGCGTCACCAACATCCTGCGGCACAGCAGGGCCCGTTCCTGCGACATCAGGGCGGTCCGCGACGGGGAGACCGTACGGCTCGTCCTGGTGAACGACGGGGTGCTCGCCAAGGGCCGCTCCGGCGGCCCGCACGGCTGCGGCCTGGACAACCTCCGCACCCGCGTCGACGAGGTCGGCGGCCGGCTGACGGCCATGGTGCGCGACGACGGCCGGTTCCGCCTCGTGGCCAAAGTACCCGTCCGACCGGTCACCCCCATGGCAGCGACCACTGCCGTGCGGGAGAGCGCGTAGCCGTCACCGCTCGCGCGGACACGCTTGATCAGGGGGAGTCAATGCTGTCGGTGAAGATCCTGCTCGCCGAGGACGTCCATATGGTCCGGGGAGCGCTGGTCGCCCTGCTGGAACTGGAGCCCGATCTCCAGGTCGTCGCGTCCGTGGACCGCGGCGACCTGATCGTGGAGACCGCTCTGCGCACCCGCCCGGACGTGGCCGTCGTCGACATCGACCTGCCCGGCACGGACGGGATCACCGCCGCCGCCGAGCTGTACGAGCGGCTGCCGACGTGTCGGGTGCTGATCCTCACCAGCCTCGGCCGGCCCGGCATGGTGCGCCGGGCGCTGACCGCGCACGTCTGCGGGTTCCTGCTGAAGGACGCGCCGCCCTACCGGCTGGCCCACTCGGTGCGGGCGGTGGCCGCGGGCAAGCGGGTCGTGGACCCGGGGCTCGCCCTGTCCGCCTGGGAGGCGGTGGAGTCGCCGCTGTCGCCGCGCGAGGCGGAGGTGCTGCGGCTCGCCGCGCGGGGAGCGGACACCGGGGAGATCGCCGAGGCCCTGTACCTGACGAAGGGGACGGTCCGGAACTACCTGACGGCGATCGTGGCGAAGCTGAACGCGCGCAACCGGATCGACGCGATCCGCATCGCCCGGGAGGCCGACTGGATTCCGTGAGCGGCGCCGGCTTCCCGGGGGCAGGGCTCATACGTCCTCCGCCAGCGGTCCCGCGTCCAGCGCCGACAGCACCCCCGCCAGATCCACCGCGTCGCTCTCCGGGCCCTGGCACACCGCGAGGCACCGGGGCCCGTCCGCGCCGCCGATCCTGCGCAGCAGCGGCGTGAGGACCGCCCGGGGCCCGACCTCGACGACGTGCGTGGGCGCGTGCCGGTCCAGCATCCGGCGTACGGCCTCGGCGAACCGGACGGGTGAGGTGATCTGGCGGGCCCAGTAGGCGGCGCCGAGGGGTTCGGCGAGCTGGCGGCCGTAGACCGTCGAGTAGAACGGGACGCGCGGGCGGGTGCCGGGGGCGCGGCGGGCGGCGGCCTGGAAGCCGGGGACGGCGTCCGCCATGAGCGGCGAGTGGAAGGCGTGCCCGACCGGCAGGAGGCGGCTGGAGATCCCGGCGTCCGCGAGGCGGGCGCGGGCGCGGGCGAGGCCCGCCAGGTCGCCGGTGAGGACGGTCGCGCGGGCCGCGTTGACCGCGCCGATGGACACGCCGGGCTCCCAGGCGGCGACCTCGGCGGCCTCGTAGGGGTCGGCGCAGGTCGCGAGCATGCCGCCGCTGCCCGGGAGGCGCTGCATGAAGGCGCCGCGCAGCGCGACCAGCCGGGCCGCGTGACCCAGCGTCAGGGCCTCGGCGACCGTCGCCGCCGCGAACTCGCCGACGCCGTGCCCGAGGACGGCGACCGGGCGCACTCCGGCGTCCAGCAGGGTCCGGGCGAGCGCGTGCTCGACGGCGAACAGCGCCGGCTGGGACAGGGCGGTGCGGTCGATGCCGGGGTCGCGGCCGAGGATCAGCTCGGTGACCGAGCGGCCCAGGTAGGGCCAGAGGATCTCGTCGGCCCAGGTCAGGCTGGAGCGGTACGGGGTCGAGTGGCGGTACAGGCCCTCGGCCATGCCGGGGTGCTGGCTGCCCTGGCCGCTGAACACGAACACCGGGCGCACCGTCCGGCGGGCGGAGCGCGGCCCGTGGTCCTGGCGCGTCCCGCGTGCTCTGCGGACGGCGAGGTGGCGGGCCAGTTCCCGGACCGTCGGGTACATCCACATGTCCTCCGGGCCGATCAGGGAGCCGAACTCCGCCTCGATGTCGCCGTACAGGCTCAGCAGGGCCACCGAGTCGAGCCCGCACTCCACGAGCAGGGCGTCGCGGCCGACCTCGCGGCGCGCGTAGTCCGAGACCCGGTCCGTCAGCCAGCCGAGGAACTCCCGTTCGTGCCGCTCGCCGCTCAGTACGTGGATCACACCAGCCCCCTCCGTCGCCCTGGTTCATCCGGTCAGTGCGGCCGGCCCCACGACCAGATCGGTGTCGAGCCGCTGGTGCAGCGGGCGGATCCGGCCGCGCAGGAAGAGCTCGCGCATCGCGGACCGCTCCACTTTTCCGCTGGTGGTACGGCGTACGGTGCCGGGGCGCACCAGCAGGACGCCGCCGACGCGTACGTCGAACTCCTCGGTGAGGCAGCGCTCCACCTGGCAGGCGAGCGCGGCGAGGTCGAGGTCGTAGCCGCTGCGGGCGCGCAACTCCTGGACGACGACGACGCGTTCGCGTTCGCCGGGGACGGCGAAGGCGGTGCCGGGGCCGAAGAGCGCGTTGACGTGCTGGACGGTGCGCTCGACGTCCTGCGGGTAGAGGTTGCGGCCGGCGACGACGATGACGTCCTTGAGGCGGCCGGTGACGTAGAGGTGGCCGTCGTCGAGGGTGCCGAGGTCGCCGGTGCGCAGGAAGCCGCCCTCGCCGTCGGCGGTGGCCGCGCCGAAGACGCGGGCCGTCTCGCCGAGGTCGCGCCAGTAGCCGCGGGCGACGCCGGGTCCGCGTACCCAGATCTCGCCGATGCGGCCGTCCGGGACGGGGGTGCGGGTCTCCGGGTCGACGATCCTGGTCTCGCAGCCGACGGCCGGGCCGCAGGACAGCAGGTTGCGGGCCGGACGCCCGGGTTCGGGCGCGCGCCACAGGTGCCGTTCCAGGGCCTCGGCGTCGACGGCGCGTTCGCGGCGCGGGAGGGTGCCGCCGGTGCCGGAGACGAGGAGGGTGGCCTCGGCGAGGCCGTAACAGGCGGCGAAGGCCGCCTTGTCGAAGCCGGCCGGGGTGAAGCGGTCGGCGAAGTCCCGGAGGGTCTCCGGGCGGACGGGTTCGCCGCCGGACACGGCCGTGCGCCAGCCGGACAGGTCGAGCCCCGTGAGCTGGTCGTCGGTGACGCGGCGCAGGCACAGGTCGTAGGCGAAGTCCGGGGCGCCGCTGACGGTGATCCGGTGCCGGCCTATGGCCTCCAGCCAGCGCACCGGGTGCCGTACGAAGGTCTCCGCCGGGAGCATCACCGAGGTGCCGCCGAGCCACAGCGGGTGCAGCAGCTGGCCGACCAGGCCCATGTCGTGGTGGAGCGGCAGCCAGCCGCCGATCCGGTCGCCCGGCCGCGTGTCCAGCGCCTGCTGGATCGCCCGCTGGTTGGCGAGGAGGTTCTCGTGGGTGATCACCACGCCGTGCGGCTGGCCCGTGGAGCCGGACGTGTACTGGAGGTAGGCGACCGTGTCCGGGGCCGTGGGCCGCGGCGTCCAGGGCGGGGCGGTCGGTACGGCGTCGGCGGGCAGGCAGGGCATGTTGCCGTACCCGCAGCGGGCCAGGAGGCGGGAGACCTCCGGGGCCAGCGCCGCGTCGGTGAGCGTCACGCGGGGCGCGGTGTCCTTGACGATGCCCGCGATGCGTTCCTCGTGGTGCGCGTGGCCGCCGCCGGGCGGGCAGGGTACGGCGATCGCTCCCGCGTACAGGCAGGCGAGGAAGCTGACCGCGAACTGGCGGCGGGAGTGGTGCAGCAGCAGGACGCGTTCACCGGCGGCGTCCTGGCTCTGCAACCAGCCGGCGAGCCGTCGTACGGCGGCGTCCAGGCTTCGGTACGAGATCGACTTGGGGCGCCCTCTCTCCTCGTTGTCCGGCAGCAGCACCAGCGCGTCCCTTCCGGGCGCCTGCTCGGTCCTGGCCAGCATGAGTTCGGTGAAGTTCCGGTGGCAGGTCAACACGTCCCCCTAGCTTGCGCGCGTCCCCCCGTGCAGGGGCGCGACGATTCACAGAGCCGCCCGGAAGCGACGGCTCAGGGAGCCGACGGGAAGGTGGCTCGCTGGGCCGGCCAGAAGGCGGCGGCGCGGTGACGGAACCGCTCGCTGCCCCACTCGGCCCGCCGAGGCCCCGCTTCCGCCGCCGGTCCGCCCTCGCGCATCAGCACCAGCAACGCGGCGACCACCGCAGCCAACTCACCCTCGTCCGGCTGCCCCCGGACCACCTTGAGGAGCGGAATCTCGGACATGCGGACCACTGTGCGGCACTCCCCTCGAACCCCGGTCGCGCGCCGCCCGGGGAGAGGTGGAGCGGGACCCGCGTCACGCGGGCGGCGCGCGACCGGGGTTCGAG
>NZ_LIRL01000798.1 GCF_001419795.1 Streptomyces niveiscabiei | reverse complement strand
CGTGTCCTTGAGGAGGAAGCCGTCCGCGCCGGCGGCGAGCGCGTCGTAGACGTACTCGTCGAGGTCGAAGGTGGTCAGGATGATGACCTTCGGGGCGTGGGGGAGGGCGCGCAGGCGGGATGTCGCGGTGATGCCGTCCATGCGGGGCATGCGCACGTCGACGAGGGCGACGTCGATGGTGTGGGCCGTGGCCAGGGAGACCGCCTGGAGGCCGTCGGACGCCTGCGCGGTGAGCGTGATGCCGGGGTCGCCCGAGAGAAGGTCGGCGAGACCGAGGCGGACGAGTGCGTCGTCGTCGACGATCATGGCGCGGATCATGGCTGCCCCGGGGAGACGGAGGGGTGGGGGAGACGCGCGGCGAGCCGCCAGACACCCGCGCCCACGGGTCCGGCGCTGAACTCGCCGCCGAGCGCGCCGACCCGCTCCCGCAGACCGACCAGCCCGTAGCCGGAACCGTCCGCGTCCGTACGGGAGCCGCCGGGCGGGTTGGTGACCTCGACGAGCGTGTCCGGCGGGTCGTAGGAGACGCGGACGGTGACGGGCGCCCCGTCGGCGTGCTTGCGGGCGTTGGTCAGCGCCTCCTGCACCAGCCGGTACACGGCGAGCCGATGCGTGGTCGGCGCCATTGAGGGCGTCCCGTCGCTGACGAGGACGACCTGCTGCCCGGCCCCCCGCGCCTCCTCGACCAGCTCGCGCACGTCCCGCACCGCGGGCCGCAGCTCGGGCGACCCGGTCTCACGCAGCGCGCCCAGCACCTCCCGCAGATCGGTGAGCGCCTCCACGGAGGTCTCCCGCAGCAGCGCGAGGCGTTCGGCGACCGGCGCGGGCAGGCCGCCCTTCGTGGTGAGGACCCCGGTGTGCAGGGCGATGAGGCTGAGCCGGTGGGCGAGGACGTCGTGCATCTCGGCGGCGATCCGGGACCGTTCGGCCGCGCGGGCGGCGTCCTCGCGGAGCTCTGCCGCGACCCGCAGATGCGTGAGGTCGGCGGTGAGGGCGTCGAGGAGGCGGCGCCGGTTGCCGCGCCAGAGCCCGCCGACGACGGCGAGGCCGGGCAGCAGCACGACCGAGGCGTACGTCGTGCTCGTCCACAGCGCGGTCTCCCGGTAACTGAGCAGGTTCCCGGCGAGCGCCACCGCCGCCCACCCGAGCGCCGCCCGCCACCGCAGGTCCACGGCCACGCCGAACAGGGCGATCACCAGCAGCGGCAGCAGCGGCAGCCCCCACCACGCCGTGGCCAGGGAGACGACGGCCGGCGCGACGGGCCACCGCAGCCGGGGCACGAGCAGCACCGCCCCGCACACCAGCGCGGCCACGGTCACCGGGACCACGAACGCCCGGTCGGTGCCGATCGGCGACGTCACCGTGCACGCGACCACCAGCGCGGTCCGCCCGACGGCCGTCCACCGGGCGCCTGTTCTCCCGCTCACGCCGCCCATCCTAGGCACGCGGGCCCGCGCGCACCCCCTACGAAAGTCGAGGGTGAGCGTCGCACAACGACCGATTCGAAGACCCGCGCCGATTCCTAGCGTCGATTCCATGAACGACCACGACCGCTGGGCCTTCCTCCGCGAGGCGGCCCGCGACCTGCGCACCACCGGAGCGATCGCCCCCAGCGGCAAGGCACTCGCCCGCGCCCTGACCGAACCGGTCCGCGACCGGGCGCCGAACCCCCTCGCGGTCCTGGAGGTCGGCGCGGGCACCGGCGCGGTGACCCGGGTCCTGCTCCCCGCCCTCCCGCGCGGCAGCACCCTGGACCTCGTCGAGGCCAACCCCCGCTTCGCCGCCCGCCTGCGCGACCTCGCCCCCGGGGCGGCCGTCCACGAGCAGCGCGTCGAGGACCTCGCCACCGACACCCGCTACGACGTCATCGTCTCCGGCCTCCCCCTGACCAACTTCCCGCCGGGCGACGTCGAGAAGATCATGGCCCGCCTCCTCGACCTCCTGCACCCCGGCGGCACGCTCACCTACTTCGCCTACCTCGGCACCCGCAAGGCCCGCACCCTCACCGCCTCCCGCGCGGAGGCCCGCCGCCACGCGGAGGTGGACGAGGTGATGGCGGCCTACCGACGCCGGTACGCCGTGGGCCGCTGGACGATCTGGGCCAACCTGCCCCCGGCCTACGCGTGGCACCTCAGAAGCCCCCTGGGCACGGACGGGACACTCCGATGACCCTCGACATCGCCCCCCGCAGCCGCGCCGAGTCCCTGTCCCTCGTACGGCTGCTCACCCTCGGCGGGCCCGTGCCGGCCCTCGTGGTGCCGACCGGGGTGCGCGTGGCGCTGATGCGGCGGACCGTGTCGTCATGCTGACGGCGTTGGCGCCCACGACGGCGCCGATGGCCGCCCACTCGGCCCACCCGAGCCGCTGCCCGAGCCCCGCCCACCCCACGACGGCGGCGAGCAGCGGATTGACGCTCATGAACAGGCCGAACGCCTGCGCGGGCACCCGCCGCAGGGTGATCAGGTCGGCGAGGTAGGGCACGGCGGAGGACAGCACCCCCGCCGCGACCGCGCAGCCCAGAGCGCTCGCTGACGGCGGGTGGCGCACCGCGACGACCACCCCGACCGGCAGGAACAGCACGGCGGAGACGAGGGAGGCGGCGGCCGACCCCCGCGCGCCGGGGACCCGTTCCCCGACGGCCCGGTTGAGCAGGATGTACGAGGCCCAGCAGCACGCGGCGAGCACCCCGAGCCCGATGCCGACATAGTCCGCCGACGGCCGGGGCCGCATCAGGGTGACCGCCCCGGCGGCGGCGACGACCGCGCACCCCGCGTCGATCCGCCGCCGCGCCCCCGCGAGCGCGATGGCGAGCGGACCGAGGAACTCCAGGGTGACCGCGAGCCCGAGACCGACGCGGTCGATGGCGGTGTACAGGGAGAGGTTCATCGTCCCGAACACCACGGCGAGCGCGAGAACGGGCCGCCACTGGAACCACGTCAGAGTGCGCAGCCCCGGCCGCGCGACGGCGCCGAGGACGACGGCCGCGACGTACTGCCGGACCGCGACGACCCCGACCGGGCCGATGACGGGAAACGCGAGGGACCCGATCGCGGCACCGGTCTGATTCGACAGACCGCTCCCGACCATCGTGGCGACCCCGGCGACGAAGGACCGATCCTTGGTGGCGGACATGGCACGATGCTCGACCGCCTGCCCGCATACGCCAAATGCACCCACCGCGAGATCTATACGCTGACCGCATGGATGTGGAGCTGCGACACCTGCGCTGCCTCGTCGCCATCGTCGACGAGGGCACCTTCACCGACGCCGCGATCACCCTCGGCGTCTCCCAGGCGGCCGTCTCCCGCACCCTCGCCGCCTTCGAACAGGCGCTGGGCGTACGGCTGTTGAGGCGTACGTCGAGAGAAGTCGCCCCGACGGCCGCGGGTACCCGCGTCCTCGCGCACGCCCGCCGCGTCCTCGCCGAGGTCGACGACCTGGTCCACGAGGCGGCCTCGGGCCACACCAGCCTGCGCGTCGGCTACGCCTGGTCGGCGCTCGGCAGGCACACCCCGGTCTTCCAGCGCCGCTGGGCCGAGGCCCACCCGGCGACCGACCTGCACCTGATCCGCCACAACTCCGCGACCGGCGGCCTCGCCGAGGGCACCTGCGAACTGGCCGTCGTACGCCGCCCGCTGGAGGACCGCCGCCTCGACGCGGTGATCGTCGGCCTGGAGCGCCGGCTCGCCGCCGTACCGGCCGACGACCCCCTCGCCGCGTACGGCGCCGTACGCCTCGCGGACCTCGCCGGAGCCGGACACACGCTGGTGGTGGACCGCAGGACCGGGACGACGACCCCGGACCTGTGGCCGCCGGGCGCGCGTCCGGCGGTGGCGGAGATCAACGACGTCGACGACTGGCTGACCGCGATCGCCGGGGGCCGCAGCATCGGCATGACCGCCGAGTCCACGGCCCACCAGTACCCGAGGCCCGGCGTCGCGTACCTCCCGGTGCTCGACGCCGAGCCGGTCGTCGTCCGTCTCGCCTGGTGGCGGGACGATCCGCACCCCGCCGCCCAGGAGGCGGTGGAACTGCTGACGGCGCTCTACCGGGTCACACCGTGACCGGTTTCAGCAGCCGCCCGCCCCGGGCCAGCGCGGCGACCGAGGCCGCGCACGCCAGACCCGTCACGGTGAGCGTCCCCCACGTCAGCCACAGCGCGTCGTGCCGCCGGGCGACGTCCCACAGCGCCCCGGTGACGAGGTTGCCGAGGGTGATGCCCAGCCCGGACACGGTGTTGTACAGCCCGTAGTGCGTGGCCACGAGCCGCTCCCCGGACAGCGCGACGACCGTGTCCATCTCGAAGGGGTAGACGACCGCCGACCCCACCGCGAGCAGCACCACCGCCAGCACCAGCCCGGCGAGGACGGCGTACGTCGACCCGCGCGGGACGAGCGCCAGCGGCAGGAACGCCACCCCCATCGCCGCGAGCCCCCGCACCAGCGCCTCGTCGGGCCGCCACCGCCCCTTCGCCCAGCCGGTGAGCCGCAGCTGCCCCGCCACGGCGACGGCGGCGGACACCACGAACAGCCCGCTGGTCACCGCCGTGCCCCGCTCCCCGAGCGCGTCCTCGGCGGCGAGCGGCAGCGCCAGATACACCTGGAACGTCAGCACGTACGAGCCGATCATCGCGGCGGAGAACAGCAGGAACGGCCGGTTGGCGACGACCGTCCGCCACTGGGCGAGCACGCTCTCTTTCTTCTCGCCGTCGGAAGAGCCCCCGTGCCGCACGGGCAGCGCCCGCCACTGGAGCAGGCTCAACCCCGCGAAAATGGCTGCCGCGAGGGCGCACACCAGCCTGAAGTCGGCGGCCAGCAGCGCGAGTCCGACCAGCGGACCGAGCAACATGCCCGCCTGGTAATAGACGTTGAACGTGGCGAACGCGTCGACCCGCCGCTCACCCGACTCGGCCGCGAGATACGCCCGCACCGCCGGGTTGAACAGCGCCCCCGCGAACCCGGTCGCGGCCGACGCGGCGATCAGCGCGGGCAGGCTGTCCACCCAGCCCAGCAGCCCGAACCCGACGGTCCGCAGCAGGCACCCGGCCAGGATCGGCGCCTTGTACCCGAACCGGTCGGCGATCGTCCCGCCGATCAGGAACATCCCCTGCTGCGAGAAGTTCCGCACCCCGAGGACCAGCCCGACGGCCCAGGCCGCCAGCCCGAGCCCGTCCGAGAGATGCGCGGCGAGGTAGGGCATGAGCATGTAGAACGCGAGATTGATCGCGAACTGGTTGACCATCAGAAGCTGGACGGCCGGCGGGAAGGAGCGGGTCTGCCGCCACAGCCCCCTCACCGGGTCACCCCGGTCACCGCGAGGGGGTCGACGACGTGCGTGCAGCGCGTCCAGCGGGTGACCGTCCGCTCATGGCTCGCGGCGATCTCGTCCGGCTCGTCGGCGGGCGGACGCCCGAGCAGGTCGTGGCGCCGGCAGTACTCGTCGTCGAACACCGTCCCGACGTACCGCTGCGGCCCGTCCGGGAAGACGGCGGCGATCCGGTCCTCGGCGGGCAGCGTCCGCGCCAGCCAGCGGGCGACCAGCGCGACCGCGCCGACGCTCCAGCCGCCGGTCGCGTAGTGGCTGCGGGCCAGGTGGCGGGCCGCCCACACCGACTCGGGGGCGGCGACCCAGTGGACCTCGTCGAACAGGTCGTAGGCCACGTTGCGCGGGTAGATGCTGGAGCCGAGCCCGCGCATCAGCCGCGTCCCGGCGGGCTGCCCGAAGATCGTCGAGCCGGTCGTGTCGACACCGACGACCTTCAGGCGCGGGAACCAGCCGCGCAGCACGGACGCGATCCCGGCGGAGTGCCCGCCCGTGCCGACCGAGACGACCAGCGTGTCGATCCGGCCGAGCTGGGCGACGAGTTCGGTGGCGAGCGGCGCGTACGCGGCCACGTTGTCGGGGTTGTTGTACTGGTC
>NZ_LIRL01000797.1 GCF_001419795.1 Streptomyces niveiscabiei | reverse complement strand
TCCCCCGCCTCCGCCCCCGGCGGGCTTCGGCGTGGCCGCCGTACCTCCCACCGCGACCGTCGACAGCAGCTTCACCGTGTCTTCATGCCCGGCGGGGCAGTCGGCCGGAGCCGAGGACTCGGCCATGGGCCGGGCCAACTCGAACGTGTCGCCGCAGGTCCGGCAGCGGTATTCGTAACGAGGCATGACAGCAGGCTAACGGCTCGGTCGTGATCCCGGACCCGTGCCGACCTGTGCGTGTGACGAAGTCCCTCCCTCCGGTTTCCCGCCGTACGCAGCGATTGCGTTCATTTCTGTCACTTTCCTGTGTGGAGAACTTGCGAAGAGCACTGGTAATTTGAGTGGGCCGCGGGGTTGGGGGGACGTGGGGGCTTCACAGCTGTGACCAGGTGAACACAAGCCCGCCCGTACGTTCTGTGCGTCCCTTTACGCGGCATCCACGAATGCGGAGGGAGACGCTGTCGTGACCAGGCGGGGGGAGGGGGAGAAGCCCCGGAAGCCGGACGCGGTCCCGCGCCCGGACGAGACCATGCAGCTGAAGGTCCCCGCCTCCTTCCGGGCGGACGAGACCATGCAACTGCGCGTCGGCGACCTGGAGATACCCGAGGCCGGAGCGTCTCCCGGCGGGCCCAGCAGGCTGGCCCGCAAGAAGGAACTCCGGCCGTCCCCGCTGCGCCGCCTCGCCGGCGCAGCCAGCCCGTACGCACGCCGGCTGCGCCCCGCCTACCCGCGCCCCGGCCGCGCCGGCTGGCGCCGCTGGATGCCGTCCTGGCGCCAGTGGGCCGGCGCCGCCCTCGCCGGCACCGGCGCGAGCGTCGTCTTCCTCGGCATCGCCTACGCGGCCACCGACATACCCGACCTCAACTCGTACGCCAAGCAGCAGGACAACGTCTTCTTCTGGGCCAGCGGCGCCCCGATGGCCCGCACCGGCTGGGTCCAGCGCCAGGACATGCCCCTCAAGGACGTCCCGGAGGACGTCCGGAACGCGGTCATCGCCGCCGAGAACGCCAGCTTCTACAGCGACCCCGGCATCTCCCTCAAGGGCATCAGCCGCGCCCTCCTGCGCACCGTCGGCTCGGGTGATACCCAGGGCGGATCGACCATCACCCAGCAGTATGTGAAGAACGTCTACCTGAACCAGGACCAGACGCTCGGCCGCAAGTTCACCGAGGCGATGATCGCGCTCAAGCTGGACAACCAGATGAGCAAGGACGACATCCTCCAGGGCTACCTCAACACCAGCTGGTTCGGCCGGGGCACGTACGGCATCCAGCGCGCGGCCCAGGCGTACTACGGCAAGGACGTCGGCGAACTCAACGCCAGCGAGGGCGCGATGCTCGCCGCCCTCCTCAAGGGCGCGGGCCTGTACGACCCGACGCTGAGCGCCGCCAACCACGCGCGCTCCGAGGAGCGCTGGAAGTGGATCCTCGACCGGATGGTCGACATCGGGAAACTCTCCAAGGAAGAGCGCGCGACCTACACGAGGTTCCCCGAGCCCCTGAAACGCAACCCGCTCTATGACACGGGTCAACAGACCGACTACCTCGTCGAGTTGGCGACCAGCTATGTGAAGAAGGCCGCGAACATCTCCGACAAGGACTTCGACCTCGGCGGCTACCAGATCTACACGACCTTCGACAAGAACCGCGAGACCCAGCTCACCGCCGAGGTGACCAAGGCCCGCAAGCAGGCCCAGAAGGACGACCCGAAGAACGCGAAGGCCGCCCACTACGGCGCCGCCTCGGTCGGCGCCGACGGCCGGATCATCGCCGTCTACGGCGGCCCCGACCACCGTACGCAGGGCTACAACGAGTCCAACGCCACGACGGTGCCCGCCGGTTCGGCGTTCCAGCCGTTCGTCTACGCCGCAGGGCTCGAACACGGCGTACGCAGGACCCGCGAGGGCCCCGTCGAGGAGATCACCCCGCTGTCCCTGTACGACGGGAACAACGGCGCGCTGGTCAGGACGCCCGAGGGGCCGTACTGGGACCGCAGCGGCAAGCCGGTCGCGGCGAAGAACGCCGACGGGAAGTCGTACGGCATGATCAGCCTGCGCCGGGCCCTCGCGCTCGGTGTCGACGGGCCGTTCATGCAGCTCGGCATGGACACCGGCCTCGACATGGTCCGCAAGACCGCCGAGGACTCGGGCCTGCTGTCGTCCAGCATCGGCGCGATGGTGCCCGCCCTGTCCGCGGGCAGCTCCACGCCGAGCGCGATCCGCATGGCGAGCGGCTACTCCACGTTCGCCGCCGGCGGCGTCCACACCGAGCCGTACTCGGTGCGCAAACTCACCCGCAACGGCGCCCGGGTGGACCTCGCGATCCCCGGGAAGCAGCGGGCGATGAGCGAGGAGGTGGCCGGCCAGGTGAGCGACGCGCTGACCGAGTCGCTGCGCACCGCCCACCCCTCGGCGAGCGGCGCCGGGAAGTCCGGGACGACGGAGAAGGACACCGCGTCCTGGTTCGTCGGCACGGCCGAGAAGGTCTCCACGGCCGTCGTCGTCTACCGCATCGACCTGACCAAGAGCCTCGAACCCCTGCCGCTGGAAGGCATCGCCGGGAGCGCCGGCGACAGCGTTCCGTACCGCATCTGGTCGCGGGCCACCAGTCCGACGGACTGACCGCCGGACCGCCCCCGTCCCCCAGCAGAATGAGCAGCCGCACATGAAGCAACCGTCGGGCCGCCGCCGCAAGGCACCTGAATCACGCCCCAAGTCCCCGGCCACCAACCGGCGTTCGGGGTTCCTCTCGCTGGCCGCCGTGCTCGTGGTCAGCTCGCTCGTCGGCGGATACCTGGTGCTCTCGCGCACCGACCGGACCACCCCGACGGCCGCCGAGGGGCCCCAGGGGCAGCAGACGGTGAAGGAGACGGAGGAGCCGTGGGACGGGAAGACCAAGGTGCTCGGGGACGGCTCGACGTCGTACACCGGCCCGCAGACCGGGCAGTTGAAGCCGGAGAAGCTCAAGCCCGGTGAGAAACCGCCCCAGTTCGTCGTCTTCTCCTGGGACGGCGCGCTCCAGGGCGACGATCAGCTCTTCTCGCACTACCGGAGCCTGGCGCAGGAGTACAACGCGCACATGACGTTCTTCCTGACCGGCATCTACCTGCTGCCGAAGGACAAGAAGAACCTCTACCAGCCCCCGCAGCACCCCCGGGGCTCCGCCGCGATCAGCTACGCGACCGACGACCACATCCGCACCACCCTCGAACAGCTCGGCCGGGCCTGGGAGGAGGGCAACGAGATCGGCACCCACTTCAACGGGCACTTCTGCGAGGCCAAGGGCGGCAAGGACTGGAGCGTCGCCGAGTGGAAGAGCGAGATCGACCAGTTCTACGAGTTCGCGGAGAAGTGGAAGACCAACACCGGCTTCGAGGAGATGGACCCGCTGCCCTTCGACTTCCGCAAGGAGGTCACCGGCGGACGCGCGCCCTGCCTCGAAGGCCAGCCCAACCTGCTGAAAGCGGCCAAGGACTACGGCTGGCGCTACGACGCCAGCTCGCCCGGCAAGTTCCAGGTCTGGCCCGACAAGAAGGACGGCATCTGGGACTTCCCGCTCCAGATGCTTCCCTACGAGGGCGGCAAGTACCAGGGCCTGTCGATGGACTTCAACTTCCTCTACAACCAGTCCGACGGCCAGGTGAACGGCGACCCCGCCAAGTACCCGCAGTGGCAGCAGGAGACCCTCGACTCCTACATGGCGGGCTTCAACCGGGTCTACTACGGCAGCCGCGCGCCGCTGTTCATCGGCAACCACTTCGAGGACTGGAACGGCGGCATCTACATGAAGGCCGTCGACCAGGCGATCAAGAACATGTGCACCAAGAAGGACGTGAAGTGCGTGTCCTTCAAGGAGTTGGCGGACTGGATGGACGCCCAGGACCCGGAGACCCTCGACCGGCTCCGAACCCTTGATCCTGCCCAGAGCCCGGACTGGTCAACCGTCGTCCAGTGACGGTCTCATAACAGCTTGCCGCAGCGAAGGTAACCCCCTTCACAACAGCCACACATGGCATGCAAGGATTCCGCTACCCGGCATCCCTCCCCCGCCGGGCCAGAGGGGAACTATCAGTGAAGTCAAGGAAATTGAGCCGTTCGCGGCGCCGCGTCACGATACTCACGGCGACCGCCGCGTCGGTCGCCGCGGGCGTCGCGCTGCTGCCGAACTGGTCGGCGGGAGCCGCCACCCCGAGCGACCCCACGGTGGACGCCAAGACCCGGGCGACCTTCCAGAAGCTCGCCGACGCGGTCTTCACCGACCGCACCGACGCGCTCGTCGACGGCAACCGCAAGAAGCCCACGACCAAGGGCTTCTCCGGGCGCGTCAAGATGTCCTCGAAGCAGAACAGCACCGAGAGCAGCACCCTCAACTCCCTGACCCAGCGCAAGAACACGCTGGCGAAGCTCGGTGAGAAGTACAGCAAGGGCACCACCGGCGTCAGCCTCGACACCGTCAAGGTCACCGGCCGCACCGCCAAGGCCCAGGTCACCGAGACCACGGTCCTCACCTACGAGAGGACCAGCGCCAAGGAGCCGAACACCACCGGCTTCCAGGCCCACCACGAGCTGACCTTCAAGGCTGACCACAGCGGCAACTGGCAGCTCTCCGGCGTCCGTTCGACCGACCAGGGCGGCACCACCGTCAACCAGGTCGCCGCGCCCGCCGTCGCCACCGTCAAGCCGGCCGCCGCCGCGACCGACACCCCGGCCGCCCCGCGCGCCGCGACCACACGGGGCCCCGTCGCCGTCCCGAAGACCCTCACCGGCGGGACGTACGACTACAAGGCGATGGCCGCCTACGCCGAGAAGCACTGGAGCAACTACAACCCCGACTACCCGAACTTCAACGGGCAGGGCGCGGGCGGTGACTGCACCAACTTCGTCAGCCAGTCCCTGAAGGCGGGCGGCTGGAAGCACGCGCCGGGCTACGTGTACGACTACACGAAGTGGTTCGGCAACAACGAGATCCAGTCGTACTCGTTCGTCGGCGTCAACGAGTGGTCCTGGTTCACCCAGAACGCCAAGCGCTCCACGCCGCTCGCGAACGTCTACCAGATGCAGGTCGGCGACGTCCTCCAGGTCGACTTCGACCGGGACGGCTCCAAGGACCACACGATGATCGTGTCCTACGTCGCGAACGGTATGCCCTACCTGACGTACCACTCCTCGAACACCTACCGGCGTTCGCTCTCCAGCGTCATCGCGTCGTACCCGACCTCGTACTACTACGCGTACCGCACCTGATCTCCCTCTCAGGTACGACGGGGCCCGTCACCCTCCGGGGTGACGGGCCCTGCGCGTTCAGTGCGCCGTGCCCCGCTCCTCGCGGATCTGCGACACCACCCGCGCCACCGACTGCCGCACCGCCTCCGTCTCCGTCAGGAAGTGCCAGTAGTCGGGGTGCCGGCCCTCCAGACCCGCGACCGCCCGGTCCAGGCGGGCCACCGACTCGTCCAGCGGGCGCGCGTGCCGGGGGTCCGGGGTCGTACGGCCGGTCATCGCCAGGCGCTGCGCGTCACGGATCGCGAAACGCGTCCGGTCGATCTCCTGCTGCGGGTCCTTCTGGACCGCGTTCAGCCTGGTCAGCCGGTCACCGGCGGCCGACACCGACTCGTCCGTCGCGTTCAGCAGCGCCCGCACCGTCGACAGCAGGGACGTCGCGTCCGGCCAGCGCTGCTCCTCCCGCGCCGAGCGCGCCTCCCGCAGCTTCGCCTCCGCCTGCCGGACGTTCTCCGCGGCCTGCTCCGGCACCCGCTGGAGGTCCTGCCAGCAGGCCGCAGCGAACCGGCGCCGCAACTCGCTGAGGATCGGGTCCACTTGGTCCGCGCGCGTCGTCAGCGCCTGCGCGCGCGTGCGCAGCGACACCAGCCGGTGATCGATCTCGGCGGCCTTCTCCGGCAGCCGCTCCGCCTCCGTACGGATCGTCTCCGCCTCCCGCGCGACCCGCTCCGCGCGCTCCAGCGTCTCCGCCACGCCGTGCTGACCCGCCCCCTGGTTCAGCTTCGTCAACTCCGGCGCCAGCGCGGCGAGTCGGGCCGCGAGGTCGTCCGCCTTCAGCTCGGTCCGCCGGACCGCGTCCAGCGCGTCGGACGCGGCCAGGAGAGCCTGGCGGGCCCGCTCCACCGCCGGGGCGAGACGGGCGAGCTGCGTCTCCGCCTTGCCGAGCAGCGGGCCCAGGCTGCCCGCGAAGCGGTCCAACTCCTGCTTGGCCTTGGCCAGTTCGTCCTTCGCCCGGGTCAGCTGCGTACGCGCCTGCGCCGCCGCCGACGCCTCCAGGTCGTCCCGGTCGAGGTCGTGCGCGTCGACGGCGGTGATGTACTGCTGGCTCACCTCGTCGATCCGGCGGCCGATCTCCTCGAACGCGCCGACGGCCCGGCGCGCCGCCGGGGAGTCGTCCACCGCCGTGATCGTCTCGATCGAGATCTTCAAGTCCCGCTGCGCCGTGTCCAGTTCGTAGAACGCCGCAGCCGCCGCGTCCTTCGCCGCCTGCGCCTCGACCCGCATCCCCTCCGACCGGCCGCCGAACCAGCGCCGGGTACCGCCGCCGGCGAACGCGCCGGGGAGGGCGAGAGCGGCGAGGACGGGGAGGGCGGCGACGAGGGTGAGGCTGTCGCGTAGTACCAGGGAGCTACGGGGTGTGCGCGCACGCCGTGCGGTCCGGTCCGGCCGACTCTCGTGTGAAGGTGTCGCCGTCACGTCCCTCTCCCGCGCTGTCGTCCGTCCTGCCTGGCCCGGTTCCCATTCTCCCACCGGTCTAGGACGAACACACGGGGCGGTCGGTTCGCGTCGGACCCCGGCCCGTGTCTCAGCTCGCGGTGCGGATCGCCAGGTAGCCGTCCGAGACCCGGGCCGTGATCTCGTGCGCACTGTCGTCGGCATGCGGCACCGACACCCTCGTAGCACCGTCGGTCACCTTCGTCGACACCTTGTACGTCCCCTTCGGCACCTCGATCGTGACGTTCCCGTCGTTGGCCTTCGCCTCGATCCGGTCCGGTACGACGGACAGGTTCAGCTGGACCGAGCCGTCCCCGGAGCGCGTGGTGACCGTCCGCGAGGACACGTCCGCGCGCACCGAACCGTCGTTCGTGTCCAGGTCCAGCGGGCCCGAGGTGTCGGTGATCCGTACCGAGCCGTCGCCCGCCTTGACGCTCAGCGCGTCCCGCACACCGCTCACCTTCACGCTGCCGTCGCTGGAGACGACCTTCACCGCGACGCCCCGGGGGATCTCGACCCGGTGCCGCGAGGAGCAGTCCGCGACGAGGCCGCTGCACTTCATCCGCAGCTTCAGCCGGCCGTCCTGCGACATCGACCAGGTCAGCTTCGGGTCCTTGCCGACCGTCACGGAACCGTCGAACCAGCGCGTCACCTCCACCCGGCCCGCCCTGTTCCCCTCCGCCGCGACGATCTCCAGCGCCGTGTCCCCCGAGTCGATCGTCAGCGTCGACCCCTTCAGGTCGAACGCCCGCGACTCCGGGGCGGTGTCCTCCGAGGCGTCCGAGCAGGCCGTCGCGAACACGGCGACGAGGACCGCACCGCTGAGTACGAGACGGGTAGTACCTGAGGTGCGGGCCATGGCGAAGTCCCCCTGAGACGAGCCGGATCGGTACTACGACGCTAGGCCCGCAGGCCCCCGCCATCGATCCGGCTCCCTCCCTCATCCAGGGTGGGGATAACCCCCGGGTGCCCCCCTGGAGGGATACGCGTTTGCAGACCAGCACCCCCAGCAAGGTACGCTGTCGACTCGTCCCGAACGCGCGAGCCTCGGGCAACGGGTGCGTAGCTCAGGGGTAGAGCGCCTGCCTTACAAGCAGGATGTCGGCGGTTCGAAACCGTCCGCGCCCACAGAACCGGACCCTCTAGGTGACACCTAGGGGGTCTTCTCCATGTCCCGGGGTACCCCGCGCACCTCAAGGCCCGCCATCAGCTCCGCCGTGGCCGCCTCGATCGCCGCCACCGCCCGGTCGAACACCTCCTTGTTGTGCGCGGCCGGGGCGCGGAAGCCGGAGACCTTGCGGACGTACTGGAGGGCGGCGGCGTGGAAGTCCTCGCCGGTGGCGTCGTGGGGGAGGGACGGCGGGCGGAGGGTCTTGATGCTGCGGCACATGGGGCCAGTGTCCCTCTCCCGGGCGTATCCCGCTGGCCCTTGGCACCGCCGCCGCACCTTGGCATGATCACCGTCGTGGCGGCCACCGGAACTCCGGGGCCGACCGGCGAAAGGAATCACGTCATGACGTACGACAGGCTCACCGTCGCCGTCCTCGGCCCCGGCGGGGTCGGCGGACTGCTCGCCGCGCTGCTCGCGAAGGCCGGGCACCGGGTGATCTGCCTCGCGGGCGAGGACACCGCGACGGCGCTGCGCACGGACGGCATCCGCGTCAACAGCGCCCAGTTCGGCGCCTTCACGGCCCAGGTCGAGGCGGATACGCAGCTCAGGGCCCCCGCCGACGCCGTACTGATCGCCGTCAAGCAGACCGCTCTGGACGACGCACTGGCGCGCGTCCCCGCCGAGGTGCTCGGCGACGCCCTTCTCGTGCCGTTCCTGAACGGCGTCGAACACCCCGAGGCGCTCCGCGCGCACCACCGTCCCGAGCTGGTCGCGCCCGGGGTGATCCGGGTCGAGTCCACGCGGACGGCGCCCGGGGTGATCGAGCACACGAGCCCGTTCACGGAGATCGACCTGTCCGGCGACCCCGTCGACCCGGCTCGCCTGGAGGCGCTGGCCGCCGTCCTGAACGAGGCGGGCCCGACGGCCCGGGTCCTCGACGGCGAGACGCGGGCGCTCTGGGCGAAGCTCGCGTTCCTGGCCCCCTTCGCGCTGCTCACCACGCGGTACGCCCTGCCCGTCGGCGACCTCCGCACCGCCCACCGCGACGAACTCACCGCCCTCGTCACGGAGGTCGCGGCGATCAGCACGGCCGCCGGGTCCCCCGCCGACCCCGCCCGGACCCTGGCCCGCTACGACGCCCTGCCGCCCGGCATGAAGTCGTCCATGCAGCGCGACGCGGAGTCCGGCCGGCCGCTCGAACTCGACGCGATCGGCGGGGCGTTGCTGAGGGCGGCCGGGACGTACGGGGTCGCGGCGCCGGTGGCGGAGCGGGTGGTGGGGGAGCTGGGGGCGTCGTAGCC
>NZ_LIRL01000796.1 GCF_001419795.1 Streptomyces niveiscabiei | reverse complement strand
CGTCGTCTCGCTGATGCAGACCCTGGTCATCCCGATCGTCCCGGAGCTGCCGAGGCTGCTGGACGCGCCCGCCTCGAACACCGCGTGGGCGGTCACCGCGACGCTGCTGGCCGCCGCCGTGGCGACGCCGGTCGTCGGACGGCTCGGGGACATGTTCGGCAAGCGCCGGATGCTGCTGGTCAGCATCGTCCTGCTGGTCGGCGGCTCGGTGGTGTGCGCGCTCGCCGACTCCCTCGTACCGATGATCGTCGGGCGCGGCCTCCAGGGGCTGTCGGCCGCCGTCGTACCGCTCGGGATCAGCATTCTGCGGGACACCGTTGCGGCCGAGAAGCTCGCCGGGTCGACCGCCGTCATGAGTGCCTCGCTCGGGGTCGGCGGGGCGCTCGGGCTGCCGATCGCCGCGTTCATCGCGGAGAACTGGGACTGGCACATCCTGTTCTGGACGTCGGCCGCGCTGGGTGTCGTCTCGTTCCTGCTGGTCATGGCGGTCGTACCGGAGTCGGGGAACCGCGCCGGGGGCCGGTTCGACCTCGTCGGCTCGCTGGGGCTCTCCGCCGGGCTCGTCTCGCTGCTGCTCGCCGTGTCGAAGGGCGCCGACTGGGGCTGGACCTCGGGTACGACGCTGACGCTGGGCGCCGCCGCCGTCGTCGTCCTGCTGGCCTGGGGCCGGTGGGAGCTGCGGGCGAAGCAGCCGCTCGTCGATCTGCGCACCACCGCGCGGACGCAGGTGCTGTTCACCAACCTCGCCTCGATCGCGCTCGGTTTCTCGATGTTCGCGATGTCCCTGGTGCTGCCGCAGCTGCTCCAGCTGCCCGAGCAGACCGGGTACGGCCTCGGGAAGTCGATGATGACCGTGGGTCTGGTGCTCGCGCCGCAGGGCTTCGTGATGATGGTGATGTCCGCGCTGTCCGCGAAGGTCACGAAGGCCAAGGGGCCGAAGGTCACGCTGATGATCGGCGCGCTGATCGTGTCCGGCGGGTACGCGCTCAACATCGTGCTGATGTCCGAGGTCTGGCACCTGGTCCTGGTCTCGTGCGTCATCGGCGCCGGGGTCGGCTTCACGTACGGGGCGCTGCCCGCGCTGATCATGGGCGCGGTCGACCCGTCCCAGACGGGGGCGGCGAACAGCCTCAACACGCTGATGCGGTCGCTGGGCACGTCGTTCGCCAGCGCCATCGCGGGGGTCGTCCTCGCGCAGATGACCACGGACTTCGGCGGGCACGCGCTGCCGTCCGAGAGCGGGTTCAAGGTGGTCATGGCGATCGGGGCGGGTGCGGCGCTCGTCGCCTTCCTGCTCGCGACGTTCATCCCGAAGGGGCGGACGACGGCCGGTGCGCGGCCCGGCGGTGAGAGCCCGGCGGAGCCGGCTGCCGCGGAAGCCACGGCATAGCGCCCACGCCCGGGATCCCCCTTCATACGAGTCCGAGGAGCGCGGTCATGGCACGCAGCCCAGCCCCCACCACCGGCCCCGTCGCCTCCTTCCTCCGCTTCGTGCTGTGCGGGGGCGGCATCGGGGTGCTGTCCGGCCTGGCCGTGCCGCTGGTCGCGAGGTCGGTGCCGTGGGTGGTCGCCAACGCGGTCGTCACCGCCGTGTCGACGGTCCTGTGCACCGAGCTCCACGCGCGGTTCACCTTCGGTACGGGGCGGGGTGCGGGGCTGCGGCAGCACTGGCGGTCGGCGGGGTCGGCGTCTGCGGCGTACGCCGTGACCAGCGCGGCGGTGCTGGCGCTGCACGCGGTGCGGGCGTCGCCGGGGGTGGTGACGGAGCAGGCCGTGTACCTCGGCGCCTCCGGCCTCGCCGGGATCGGGCGGTTCGTGGTGCTGCGGTGGTTCGTCTTCGCGGGGGACGGGGTACGGCATCCTGGCGGTCTCAACCCCGCCCTGTCATAGCCGTGTTGTCATAGCCTCGCCCTCATGGACTGGCTCGGACGGGTGGCGGATCTTCGGCAGTGGACGCGGCACGGGGTGCGGGCGCCGCACAAACCGCTTCTTCTGCTGTACGCGCTGGGCCGGTTCCAGCGGGACGCCGGGGAGGGGCTCACGTACACGGCGGTGGAAGGTGATTTGAAGGATCTCCTCGCCGAGTACGGGCCCAGCAGGCCGACTTCGCCCTCGTACCCCTTCCACCACCTCACCAGCGACGGCCTGTGGGAGGTCCGCACGGACCTCGGTGACGGCAGTCCCGGCAGTGGGGTACGGCAGTTGAGGGAATCCGGCGCGACCGGCCGGCTGGCCCCCGAACTCCGTTCCGAGCTGCGCCGCCACCCCGAACTCCTCGGGAGACTGGCCCGCTTGATCCTGGAGCAGCACTTCCCGCCCTCCCTGCACGCGGAGTTGTGCGAGGCGGTGGGCCTCGACCTGGACCCCCTGTACGCCCACTCCCTCGCGAAGCGCCAGCAACGGGACCCCCGTATCCGGGAGTTGGTCCTCAGGGCCTACGACCACCAGTGCGCCTTCTGCGGCTACGACGGCCTGCTGGGCTCCCGACCCGTGGGCCTGGAGGCGGCGCACGTCCGGTGGTGGTCGTACGCGGGCCCCGACACGTTGGACAACGCCCTGTGTCTGTGCGCGCTGCACCACAAGCTGTTCGACAAGGGCGTCCTGGGCATCTCCCCCGCCCACCGCATCCTGGTCTCGCCCCTCTACAGCGGCACGACCCCGGCCTCCCGCAC
>NZ_LIRL01000795.1 GCF_001419795.1 Streptomyces niveiscabiei | reverse complement strand
ACCATGCCCCCCACCCCCAACGAAACGATCACAGCACCCCAGTCGATGACATGCGGCAACCCGGGAAAGAACGCGAAAAACGCCAACCCGGCCACAACTCCCCCAATAAACCCACCCACTCCAACCCGCCGCAGCCACTCGCCTTGCTGCTCCCTCACAACACCCCTCATTTCGTCACGTGGTGACACTGACTCACCCGCCGCACTCCACCGACATACAGATGCGCACACGCCCTGCCGTAACGCGGCAGCGTCTGGGGGGAGTTGTTCCGCATAGGGTCGATCTTGCACTCACTGTGCGTAACACCGCGTGAGGTTCGGTACACCTTGTTGTCCGTGTCGGAGTACGTGAAGTCGATCCGCCAATTACAGAACCCACTGCTGAGCGCCCCGACGAACGCACAGTCGACCCCGGCATTCTGATACGTGATCTTCCGCCCGCTCCCCCTGATCGCATGCGTGAACACACACCCGGTAGGCACCTTCACGGTCATCCCACCCACGCTGTACTCGAAGGTCCGCACCGGGGTGGTTCCCACGGCAGTGGCATACGCCGCCCCCGCCGTCCCGAACCCGAACACACTCCCCAAGGCGATCCCGGCGACAACCCGCAACACCCGCTTCCCGCCCACGACATCCCTCCTGTCATATTCCTGCCGCACTTCTCCGGCGACTGCCCGGAACAACCCCCGCACCCCGAGCCGGTTACTCGAACAACGACGAAGTCACCGGACCGAGCGAGCGCGGGGCAATCAACCAAGCGCCCCCGGAGGGGAGTTCTCCATCGGCAGCCGCCTCCGGCTGCCCGCGCGCGAGACGCTGGCAGAGCCTCGTGACAGACGCCCCTCACAGGCTGGCCCTCCGCGTGCGCGCGAGTCGGTCGAGTTGGGCGGCCTGGTGCAGGAACGCGGGGAATCCCCGCCCGCGGCACCGGGACGGAGACTGTGGCGCAGGCCGCGCAGCCCAGGCGAAGGCCGCGCCAAAGGTTTCTACGGTGAAGGCGTCCGGAGGCGGCGGTACTTCCAAGCCGGGCGGCAACGCAGGCGGTTCCTCGCGGGGCAGCGGTGGGTCCAGCGGGGGGCGGCGGTTCAGGCAAGGCCGGCAGTGGCAGTGGTGGGGGCGGCGGTTCGGGAGGGTGTGCCCAGCGCACGCGGGGACGCCGGGGACCGTGCCCCGCCTCCTCGCCCTCGGCGGTAACCCCGACGAAGTCATCTTCACGAATGCGGCTACCTTGGCCCGGGACTCCGAACGCGCCTGGACGGCCGTTCTGAAGAAGGTCTGTGTCCGGTGCCAGGCTGACTATCCCAACCGCGAGGGCAACTTCGTACCCGGCATCCAAGGGGATCCGGGCGGGCCGTGGGGAGATTGACGGTGAGCCTCTTTGAGACCGAACTGGGGAAGTTCGACTGGGAGCGGATGGAGTGCGGCTGCGGTGAGAGCGCGGCGCACCTTCCGGGGCGGATCAGGGAACTGGCCGGCGTCGGCGAGGCGTACGGCGGCGAGGCGTTCACCACCCCTCTCCACGACCATGTCATGACCCCCGCAGATGGTCTTCTCCCGGTGTCCGCGGCGTTCATCCCGATCGCGTACGCCGCCCTTGCCGGCCCGCTGTCCGAACCTGCCCGGCGGGAGATGCTTGGCTGGATTCTCCGCATCGTCGGCCCCGCGATCGACTCGGACGACGATGTCTCGACCGCCTGTGTCGAGGCCGCCCGCCAGGGCCTGCCACTCCTCTACTCCGAGGTCGCCCAGGGCCCCTCCGAGGCCGGCGCGGCTTACGCCTTTGAGACGCTTCTGCTGATCGAGGAGGACCTGGACCGGCTGCGAGCGGTGCAGGCGGAGGCCAGGGAGAGGCTGCCGTGGGATTTGCGGTCGGAGGAGATCTGATTCCGCGCTGAGCCAGGGCATTGGGCCAGGGGTCACTCTGGGGGAAACCTGATGGCCTACAAAGCTGCCGCGCAGACGAAGAAGACCGGCAACCCGGTCCAGCAGCAGGCCCATGCGAAGGCTGCGCTCAAGGTCTCTACGGTGAAGAGTGCCGGCGGGGTAGAGGGAGCAAGAGCGGCGGCTCCAAGCCGGGCGGTACCTCTGGAGGGTCGTGACGCGGGAGCGGCGGTGGGGCCAGCGGGGGCGGTGGTTCCGGGAAGGCCGAGAGCGGTGGTTCCTGCCCGATCAACAACGGCTTCGTTCCTGGCACCAAGGTCCTGATGGCCGACGGCTCCACCAAGCCGATCGAGAAGGTCAAGGCCGGAGACAAGGTCATCGCCACCGATCCCGAGTCGGGCGAGACCCGCGCCCGGACGGTCACGGCCGAGATCAAGGGCAAGGGCCTCAAGCACCTCGTCAAGGTCACGATCGACATCGACGGGGACAAGGGCACCAAGACGGCCTCGGTCACCGCGACCGACGGACACCCGTTCTGGGTTCCCGAGCTTCGGGAGTGGGTGGATGCCACTGACCTGAGGATCGGGGAGTGGCTGCGGACGAGCGCGGGGACGTTTGTCCAGATCACGGCGATCGAGCGGTGGACGGAACAGGCGTCGGCTGTTCACAACCTGACAGTCGGCGATGTTCACACGTACTACGTGGTGGCAGCCGACTCGCCGATCCTCGTCCACAATGCCAACTGCCCCACGGCGGAAGAAAGAGCTCATGCCCGGGCTTCGGAGACTGCTGCGCGTTCCTCGAACCCAGGGGGCTCGACCGGCACGGACGGTGCTACGGGCGGATACCTCTGGATCGAGGGACATGGAACGTTCGACCTCGTGTCGAGCAGACCCTTCCCGGGATACCAGCCGCCGGCTGGAGCTGCGGCCGGGTACGAAACACACGTCGAGGCTCAGGCAGCTGCGTTGATGCAGCACTTCCAGGCGACGAACGCGCGGCTGATGATCAGCCACCCCAATGGCGTCTGTGGTACATGCGCCAGCACAATTCGCGCGATGCTCCCGACGGGTGCGGAACTCACCGTGAGATTCCAGCACGGGAGAAGGTTCTTCACGGGTGGAGTTTTCGTCGGAGACTGACACCGACAAGAATGGTTCGAGTCCCGTTAGTGGAGAGCGGATCTCCATGAGGCTACAGTCGTCAAGGCTGTAGCCTCATGGGCTGTGTTCCGTTTCTTGTCCTGCGTGTGGCATGATTCGTGGATGGTTGATGGATTGCCCGCCCCGCGCACACTCCTTGAGGAGACGGATTGGTCTCGCCTGGAGCACGGAGGTGGGCTGGCGGCGCCTGAAACGCTGGCCAAACTGGCCGGTCTTATGTCCGGGGACGCCGAGGCGGCAACCATTGCTCTGGATCACCTCTGGAACGATCTTCTGCATCAAGGGTCTCTCTACTCCGCAACGCCTGCGGCCGCTCTGTATGCCGCTGCCGTTCTAGGCGAGTCGAAGGGCGGGGAATCCTTGACCACCCCGCATCGAATCAAGCTGCTGGAGTGGCTGGCCGAAGCGGCTTACGCCGTAAGCCTTTCAAGGGAGCGGCAACTCGAAGAGTGGTTCGGTTCTGCGGTCATGGATCGCAATCCCCTCTTCGGGGAGATGAAGGCGATTCGGCCTGTTATTTTTCGGGAAATCTCCCCTTATGTATCCGATTCGGATAGGGGTGTGATGGAAGCCGCGCTGCTTGCTGCTGTCCACCTCTTGGACGCTCCGGAGCTTTCGTCTCATGTGGAAGAAATATCCCCCAAGGTGCGGAGTGTGTTGGCCGCCAGTGACAAGCAGGGATATCGTGATGCGGCGATTTCGCAGCTTGAAGCCTGGGGGGAAGAGGTTGAGTCGCTAAAGCATGCGGCAGGGGCGACAGGCGGCAAGGAAGACTCGTGGGATGAATTTTGGGGATCGGATAGAGGGTCTCCCGATGATTCGCCCTTTTGAGGAAAAGGGTCTATTGATGATTTCCATATAGGGTTACGTCGAGGAAGATTCTGACTCTCGTTGTGCGATTTCCTCCAGGGTGATGATCTTGAAGTCCTGGAGTCTTCGGACCATCTGTGATGCGAGGTACCAGGGGAGAGCTGGGTGTCCGTAGGGGAGGAAGTCGGCGGTGTGCGGTGTGGGTTGGATGCCGTTGGGGCCGTAGCTGTACGGGGTGCCGAGGACTCCGTGGAGGCGTGGGGTGGGGACGAGGAGGATGTTGGG
>NZ_LIRL01000794.1 GCF_001419795.1 Streptomyces niveiscabiei | reverse complement strand
GCGAGGTCCTCGGCGACGCCGCCGACCTGACGGTCTCGGCCCGCGTGAAGTGGGGCACCGACGCCTCCTCCTGGCAGCGCCTCTTCGACCTCGGCACCGACACGTCGACGTACCTGTTCACGACCCCCTCGAACGGCAGCGTCCTGCGCACCGCCCTCACCACGAACGGCGGTGGCGGCGAGGCGCAGGTCTCCGGGTACGCCCCGCTCCCCGCCGACCAGTGGCGGACCGTCACCGTCACCCTGGACACGGCCGCCGGCCGCATCACCACCTACCTCGACGGCGTCGCCGTCTCCTCGGCGCCGACCAGCGTCAAGGCCAAGGACCTGCTGGCGAGTTCGGCGACGACGGCCGGCTACATCGGCAAGTCCTTCTACCCGGACCCCCTCCTCAAGGGCGCCATCGACGACTTCGCCGTCTGGCACACCGCCCTCACGCCCGAGCAGGTCGCGGGCCAGATCGGCACACTTCCCACCATGACGCAGCTCCCACAGACCGCCTTCACCCTCCGGACCACGACGGGCAAGGCCCCGGCGCTGCCGGCCGCCGCCCGCGCCTCCTTCTCCGACGGCTACGACCGCGACGCCCCGATCACCTGGGACGCCGTCCCCGCCGACAAGTACGCCAAGCCGGGCACCTTCACCGTGGCCGGGACCGCCACCGGACGCGCCGTCACGGCGACCGTCACGGTCGTGCGCGAAGGCGAGCTGACCGTCGACCTCACCTCGAACACGGGCGCGTTCCACGGCGGCGCCTCGGGGACGCTGTACGGGGTGTACGGGCCCGACGTCCCGACCAACAACCTCATCGAGGGCATGGGGCTGCGGACCGTCTCGACCAAGGCGCAGGACGGGCCCCAGCATCCGGGCGCCGACGCGCTGGAGGTCGTCAAGCCGCTCGCCGACTCCACCAACGGCGACGTCTACATCTACATGACCGACATCCACCGCGGCTTCCCGTACCAGTGGCCCGGTGACACGCCCGGCGAGAAGCTGAAGCTGTACGAGGAGAAGATCGCCAAGCAGGTCGACCAGGTCCTGCGACTCCCCGAGAAGTACCGGGACAACATCGTCTTCGTGCCGTTCAACGAGCCCGAGGGCAACATGTTCGGGACCGGCGAGTGGAGCTACAACAAGGTCAGCTGGCTGACGGACCCGGCGGACTACTTCGCCGCGTGGGACTCCGCCTACAAGCTCATCAAGGGCAAGATCCCGGACGCGCGGATCGCGGGCCCCAACACCAGCATCCTGTACGACCAGGTGAAGGGGTTCCTCACGCACGCGAAGGCGGCGGGAACGCTTCCCCAGGTGGTCACCTGGCACGAGCTGAGCCACCCGGAGGCGGTACGGCAGAGCGTCGCCAAGTACCGTGCCTGGGAGAAGGAGTTGAAGATCGGGCCGCTGCCGATCAACATCAACGAGTACGCCTTCAATTACCACACCTCGGTGCCCGGGCAAATGATCCAGTGGGTGTCCGCGATCGAGGAGTCCAAGGTCGACGCGGACATCGCGTACTGGAACATCGACGGCAACCTCTCCGACTCCGCCGTGCAGTCCAACCGGGGCAACGGACAGTGGTGGCTGCTCAACGCGTACGCCTCCATGAGCGGGCACACCGTCGCCGTCAACCCGCCCTTCCCGGGCCAGAACTACACGATGCAGGGCGTCGCCACGCTCGACGAGGCCAAGAAGCAGGCGCGGCTCATCTTCGGCGGCTCCAGCGGCAAGGGGCACATCACGTTCTCCGGCGTGCCGCGCAAGGTGTTCGGGGGTGAAGTCCACGCCTGGGTACGGGAGATCGAGTGGAGCGGGCAGGTCGGTGACAACTCCGGGCCGAAGCTCCTCAGCGAACAGAACCTGAAGGTCGCCGCCGACGGGAGCGTCTCCGTCGACTTCGGCTCGCTCAAGGAGTCCTCGGCGTACGAGATCGTCCTCACCCCGGCCGGCAAGGCGCGCGGCGTCCAGTCGGCGCCGGTGCGCTGGCAGGGGTCGTACGAGGCGGAGGACGCCGCGCACACCGGCTCCGGCTGGTCCAAGAACGGGCCCGAGGGGTCGCCGAGCGACGTCTCGAAGTTCTACACGTCCGGCGGGTACGACGTCGGCGGGCTGCGCACCGGCTCCGACGTCACCCTGGACTTCACCGTCGACGTGCCCGAGGACGGCGCGTACGACCTGAGCGTCTTCGCCAACTCCCTCAACACGTACGACAAGGTCCAGGAACAGGGCCCCACGAACGTCTTCCTCCGCGTCGACGGCGCCGCCGAGCAGGAGCTGTATCTGCCCCTCGGCTACAAGTGGGTCGTCTGGGACCACACCGACACGAAGGTCCACCTCACCAAGGGGAAGCACACCCTGACGCTCGCCGCGAAGAGCCTCGACGGCAAGCGCGCGACGAAGGGCGACGCGATCGTCGACCGCCTCACGCTGGCCCTGCCGTCGGCCTCGGCCGGCACCCGGGTGTACGAGGGTGAGTTGGCGTGGCTCGGCGGCGGCGCCCCGCCCGTGTACGGGCCCGCGCTCACCGGGTCCGGCGGCGCGCAGGTCGGGCGGGGCCAGACGGCCACGTTCTGGGTCTACTCCCCCGGCGACCGCGAGGCCACGCTCACCGTCGACTCCCTCGGCGGCGCCGGTGCCCGCCTCTCCGTCAACGGCAACGACGTCCTGCGCCTCACCCCGGGCAGGCGAGCCGTCGCGGTCTCCCTCTCCGGAGGCGTCAACAAGGTGACGGTGACGGGGAGTTCGGCCCCGACGCTGGTGGACCGCCTCACGGTCACGCCCACCGAGGGCCGCCTGCCCGTCCGTACGTACGAGGCACAGGACGCCACCCTCGCGGGTACGGCGAACCTCGTCGCCCTGCCGCTCGCGAGCGCGGGAACGGCGATCACCGGGATCGGCGGCGATCCGGGCAACGCCAACACGGCGACGTTCACCGTCACCGCCGGCAAGCCCGGCCTGTACGCCCTCCGCATCCGCTACTCCAACCCCGAGCAGTCCCCGGCAACCCACTACAACCCCGACCCCCTGACCCGCCACGCGGACCTCTCCGTCAACGGCGGCCCCCTGCGCCGCGTGACCTTCCCGCACACCTTCCACCAGGACAACTTCTGGGAGCTGACCGTCCCCGTCCAACTCCAGAAGGGGGCGAACAAGCTGACGTTCCGCTCGGAGGAACTCCCCAACTTCGACGGCACGACGTACGCCTCCGACACCTTCCCGGGAGTCCTGCTCCGCTCCCGGTACGCCCCTCTGATCGACCGCATCGCGGTCGCGCCCTACGCCCGCGAGGTGAACTGACCCGTCACGCATCCGGGCCGGGGGCGTGCTGTGCCGGCACGCCCCCGGCCCTTGACAGTGTTCGACCACCGATGCTTACCTGAGATGTCAGAGATTGACATCTAAATCCAATGGCTCAAAGTCCCCCACGAAGGACGCCGACCATGCCCGAAGCCCCCGGCACCGAGTTCTGGCAGACCCTCAAGCCGATCGCGAACTCCCTCAAGCCCGACGCCCTGCCCGAGGTCTACCTCTCCCAGGTGGCCACCGAGGACGACCGCTACTACGTCCCGTTCACGGAGACCGTGGGCTCGCGGCCCTTGTGGATCAACGTCAAGGACAACTCGTGGGCGGACATCCTGCGGGCCAAGGAGGCCGGGCTCGTCAACCGGCACTACCACCCGCATGAGGTGTTCGCGTTCACCCTCTCCGGCAAGTGGGGCTACCTGGAACGGCCTTGGACCGCGCGCGCCGGGGACTTCGTGTACGAGGCCCCCGGCGAAGGACACACGCTGGTCGCCTACGAGAGCGACGAGCCGATGAAGGCGTTCTTCATCGTCAAAGGACCCCTGATCTGGCTCGACGAGGACGGCAAGCCAGACGGGTACTTCGACGTCCACGACTACCTCGCGATGTGCCGCGCGCACTACGAGGAGGTCGGGATCGGCGCCGACTACGTGGACTCGCTGCTGCGCTGACGTACGGCGATCGTGCACAGCCGCTTCGTCGCCCGCGTCAACCCGACGTACAGATCCCGCTCCCCGCTCACCCGCGCCGCCTCGATCCCCTCGGGGTCGAGCACCACGACCCCGTCGAACTCCAGGCCGCGCGCCTGGGACGCGGGGACCAGGTGGGCCCAGCGGGTCACGCCGGCGGCGTGCAGCTCCTCGGTACGGGTGTCGGCGCAGATCACGCCGAGCAACTCGCCGGGATGCTTGGCGTGTTGGTCCTGGAGCTCCGCCAGCAGGGCGGCCGTCGAGCCGTCCGGCGTGACGGTCAGCGTACGGGGAACCTCACCGCGCCGGATGGCGCTACTGAGCTTCTGACCAGGGGCGATACGGGTGAGCAGGTCACGTGTGGTGGCCAGGATCTCGACCGTCGTGCGATAGCTGACCGTGAGGGTGTGCAGCTCGAAGCGCGCCCCGACGTGCGGGGTCAACGCCTCGCCCCAGTCCCGTGCCGTCGTCGCCGGTCCCGCCTGCGCGAAGTCCCCGACCAGCGTCATCGACCGCGCCGGACACCGCCGCACCACCATCCGCCACTGCATCGCGGTGAGTTCCTGCGCCTCGTCGACGACGACATGCCCGTACGTCCGCGAGGGCGGCCCGTCGACGAGGCTCGCGGCTTCGTCCAGCAGGGGAACATCCGCGTCGGACCACGGCCCCAGTTGAGCAACCCCGGACGCGAACAGCGCCCGTACGACGGCCTCAGCGGTGAGCGTCGGCCACAACTCCTCCACCGCCCGCTCGACTTGAGGATCCTCCAGCAGCCCCTCCCGCACCGCCTCCGCGTCGAACTCATCCGCGGCACTGCTCCCGGCCGCCTCCTCGAACCCCAGCTTCCGCAGGTCCGCGGCGGCGGCCCGGTCGAGATCCAGCCCCGTCGCCTCGGCCACCTCGGCATCGATACGCTCCAGCGTCTCCAGGGCGTCCCTCTCCAACGCGTCAGTGACCAGGTCGACGAGATACTCCTTGAACACCTGCCGGGCACGATTGTGCCCAAGTCCCGTCCCCACAGCGGCATCCCGGGCCCGCCCGACCTCCCGCTCCCCGAGCCGAACCCCCTGCACAGCGAACTCCCCGCGCACCGCCTGCCGTTGCCGGACCACCTCGGCCAGCGCGTCCGCCAGCTCCGAACTCCCCTTGATCCGCGCCGACTCGGCCGGCTCCGTCACCGCCGGCACGACCCCGGCGAGTTCCTCGCACGTCGCGAGAACGACGTCGTTCTCACCGAGGGACGGCAGCACCTGCGAAACATAGTCGAGGAACCGGGCGTTGGGCCCGAGCACCAGCACTCCGCGTTCGGCTGCGCGCGGGAACGCGTACAGCGCGTACGCGGCCCGGTGCAGCGCGACCACCGTCTTGCCGGTACCCGGCCCGCCCTGCACGACGGTGACACCCCGGTGCGGTGAGCGGACGATGGCGTGCTGCTCCGACTGGAGCGTGGCAACTGCCGTACCCATACGGCCGGTTCGCCGCGCCTGGAGGACCTCCGTGAGGGGGCTGTCCCCCACGACGTCGTCGGCGGTGGCCTCGGAGCCGTCGAGAATCTCATCGTTCACGGCGCCGACGGTTCGGCCCTCCAGCCGTAGGTGCCGCCGGCGCCGCAATCCCATCGGGTCGACGGCGGTGGCCTCGTAAAAGGGCCGGGCCGCCTCCGCCCGCCAGTCGACGAGCAACGGCAACTCAAGCTCCTCGGCGTGCAGGCCGAGGCGCCCAATATGCAGGGCGGTGCCATCTGCGGCGTCGGTCCGGCCAAAAACCATGCCGCTCTCGGCCGCCTCATAACGCCGAATCTCCCCGGCGAGCCGGGCCGCGGCAAGATCACGCTCGTACACCTCCCGCCCACCGTCGGCCGGCGCCTTGAGAACAGCCGCGAGCTGCGCCCGGACCTGCGCGACCCTCTCGTCGAACAGCCCGTACATGGTCGACACGTAAGCCTGCTGCGCCTTCACCTGACGCGCGGGACCGTCGCTGATCTGCGACAACGGGGGGCCTCCTCTGGGTGCGGCTCACCACTATGGGGGTGGGAGCCCGCAAAGGTAAGTCTTGATTTACCCGCGCTGCGGATGCCCTCCCGCTTGACGCGGTACGGTCGCCCTCCGCTCAACTCATTGCCGCCGCCAGCAAGTCCCCGCCCAGCACGATCAGTTGAGGCATGTCAAAATGCCGGGAGATTTCCGGGATGGTCGGGTCCCAGATGTTCTAAGGGGGCTGCCCTCGCTGGTGCTGGGATGACTCGTGGGATCCGACGTAAGCGGCGGCGTTGTGCGGGCTACCCCCGCGGCGCGGGGACGACCGTCTGAGGGCGGGGAGCTGGAGCCGGTCCGTAGGGCTACCCCCCGCTGGCGCGGGGACGACGCGATGCCTGACGAGCTGGTGCAGCTCGGCGTGGGGCTACCCCCGCTGACGCGGGGACGACATGTCCGGCGGCGAGGCCATCATGCGGCCGGAGGGGCTACCCCCGCTGGCGCGGGGACGACCTCGCTCCAGCCGGGACACATAGCCCTGGTCCAGGGCTACCCCCGCTGGCGCGGGGACGACAGAGAGTTCGGCAGACCCGAGTCCGCCGAGGACGGGCTACCCCCGCTGGCGCGGGGACGACCATGGACGCGCCCTTGGTCCACACCGTCCGCAAGGGCTACCCCCGCTGGCGCGGGGACGACCGAGAGGGTAGCCACGAACCGAAGCCACCGCAGGGGCTACCCCCGCTGGCGCGGGGACGACCAGGGCTGGAACGTCGCCGGAATCTCACACGTGGGGCTACCCCCGCTGGCGCGGGGACGACTGTAACCGGGTCGGAGAATGTCGTTGCTCGCAAGGGCTACCCCCGCTGGCGCGGGGACGACGCTTCCTGACCTGCTGTTTCAGCTGGTGATCATGGGGTTTTCCTTTGCCTGGTTCGTCGGGGTGCGGGGGCGGGCCATGAGGGTGATGCCGTCGAAGTCGGTGGGGGTCCAGCGGTCTTGGCCGGTGGTGCGGACGGTCCAGCCCTGTTCGTTGGGGGTGGGTTCGAGCATGATGGCCTGGCCGTCGCCAATGCGTTCGGTGAGGAGGGGCCAGAGGCGGTCGCGGATGCGGGGGTTGGGGGTTCCGACGAAGACGCCGGGGGCGACTTCGATGAACCAGCGGGTGAGGTGGCCGCGCAGGCCGGGGGGTGCGGCGATGAGGACGACGACGGTGGCTGCCGTTCTCATGGCGCTTCCTCTGTACCTGGCGTCGGGGGGTCCGGTGGGATGACGTCGAGGTGGTGGTCGTCGGTGAAGGGGGTGCCCCAGTTCCGGCCGCCGCTGACGATGGTGTCGCCGTCACCCCAGAGGCCGTTGAGGTCTTCGTCGAGGTGGGGAGCGCCGTCGGGGGCGAGGAGGTTCTTGATGTCGGTGACGATGCGGGGCAGGAGCGCGTTGGAGACGACGGCGTCGCGCAGGGCGATGCGTGCGTCGCGTTCGGAGGTGAGTCCTTTGGCGGCGAGGTCGAAGGCGGTGGGGATGGTGAAGTCGGCTTTGTAGAGGTCGGCGACGTCCAGGACGAAGGAGAGGGCGTTGCCGGTGTGGACGAAGCCGAGGGCGGGGCTGGCGCCGATGCCGGTGATGACGGCGTGGCAGATGCCGTAGAGGGCGGAGTTCGCGGCGGACAGCAGCCGGTTGACGTCGTCGCCGGCGGCGAAGGCGTCGCCGGGCCGGTAGTCGCGCTTGGTCCAGGGGACGCCGGTGCGTTCGGAGTGGTGTGCGTAGAGCTTGCGGACGCGGGTGCCTTCGCGGCCTCGGAGTTGCTGGAGGGTGAGCGTGGCGGTGTCCTCGCCGGGGAAGCGCAGGTCGTACATGCGGCGTGCGACGGCGACGCGTTCCTTGGGGCGGGTGACGAGCCATGCCTGCCGGAGCTGGAGGTGGGAGTTGCGGGCCATGCCGGTCCCGGCCGCGTAGAGGCGTACGCCTTGTTCGCCGACCCAGCAGACGGAGGTCCCGGAGTCTGCGAGGAGGGTGACGGCGGGGTGGGTGATGCGGCTGCCGGGGCCGATGAGGAGGACGGCGAGGTAGGCGGCTGGGACATGGACGACGCGGGCTTTGTTGACGAGGACGACGGCGTTGTCGTCACGGTCGATGTGGCAGCGCTCGACGTAGAGGCTGGAGATGCGGTCTTCGAGCCGGTGGACGTCCTGCGGTCCGGTCCGCCACCAGGGGTCAGCCACGGCCGGTCTCCGCAGTGATCGGGGCGAGGGTGAGGAGTCCTTGGCCGTACCCCTTCGCGGGGCCAATCCCTTCGAGCAGCGCGGTACGCAGGAGGTCGGGGTCGGTGACGCGCAGCCGTCCCTGGAAGGTGACGGTGGAGAGGGTGACGCGCGGGCCGTCGGTGCGTTTCCGGAAACGCAGGGTCTCGCGTGCCGTGAGGGTGACGGCAGGGGCGTCCACCGGCTCGACGTCGGTGGCAATGCCCGGTGCGGGCGCGAGGGTCGGGGCCGGGGGGATGGTGAAGCCGTGCCGTTCGGCGCGTCCGAGCAGCCAGCCGGTCTGCTGTGCGGCGGTGCGGTGCGCGAGGCGGAATCCGCGCGGCTGTTTCGTGCCGCCGCTCTCCTTCGCGGCCTGTTCGATGCGGGCGGTCTGCTGCTCGCTGGCCTTGTCCGGCCGGGTGACCGACTGGACGGGGTTAGCGGTGAGCCGGAACGCGAACTCCCGCCCCTTCACGATGCGTTCGAGCAGCGGCGCGTAATCGGCGACGAGAGGTTCACCGCCGTCGGCGCCGGGCCAGCCGGCCTGTTCGACCAGGTGGTGCCAGGAGGGCCGGCTGTGGGTGAGGACGAGGATCTCGGCGCGGTGGACGGTGTGGTTCTCCAAGCGCCACAGAACCCGTTCGGTGACCGGCTGGACGGCGAGCCCGTTCAGAACGGCGGCATGCATGCGGTGGGGGTTGGCCAGGAGGGAGAGTGCCTGGTTGCGGCGCGGGTTGAGCGGGATCTTCGACAGGTACGGCATGTTCCTCACCAGCCCAGCAGCGCGAAGGGGTCGTGTCCGGTGCCGTCGTCCCCGGAGGCGGGGCGGCCGGTGGGGATGGTCACCCACCGGTGGCGTACGGCGCGCCGGGTGAAGGCGGTTCCGGTCTTCAGGTCGTAGGTGTCGGGGACGTCGGCGGCGTCGAGGTCTCCGGCAGGGTCCTCGACGGTGGCCTCCAAGGTCACCTCGGCGGTGGTGATCCGGTTGCGGTGGTGTTCGGACGCCTGCCAGGGGATCTGGGTGAGCACGTCGTCGAGTCCGGCGTCCGGTTGGAGTCCCAGGCTGAGCCGTCCGGCGGGCGGGCAGGAGCGGCGTCCCAGGCTGAGGGGGAAGGCGGGGTGGCGTACGGCGTGTTCCAGGCCGTCCAGCAGGGGTGCGGGTCCGCGCAGGGCGACGGTGAATACCGCGTCCTGGAGGTAGAACCGCTGGGTGACGCCGGTGTACTTGGCGGGGGTGGTCTTCTTCGCCACCCCTTTGGCGTCGACCTTCGACGACGGCAGCGGCAGTCCGCGGTGGTCGCTGACGGTGTGGTAGTCGCGCAGCAGGGTTCCCGGCTGATCGACGCGCACCCCCAAGGTCAGGGCGAGCAGGTCGGTCAGGTCCGCGTCGCGGGAGCGCCCTTCGGCGGCGGCGAGCAGTCCCAGGACACCGGACTTGGTGGGCTGCGGCTGGGTCTCGCGGCGGTTGTAGCGGGAGGGGCCGCCCCAGGACTGCAAGGGAGCCGCCAGCCGCAGGACGAGCACCGCCCGTTCAGCACTCATCGGGCACCGGCCAGCCAGCCGCCGATCACACCGTCGAGGCTCTCCAGGAGCGCGGGGAAGGGCGCGGACGGTCCGAAGGCCTCGGCGAGTTTGTCGCCCTCGATGCCGTACGTGGCCAGGGTGTGCGCGGGCTCGCTCCCCCAGGTCCGGCTGATCTGCGTCAGCTCGTCGGCGAGCTTCGTCGCGGACTCCGTCGCGAGGCCGCTGTGGCCGGTGACCGGGGTCTCGAACGCGGAGACCAGGTTGACGGGCTGGTCCGTGCGGACGGTGACAAGGACCAGGTGCGGCAGGGTGCGGTGCGCGAACGAGTTCTGGTGTCCGGCGGGCATCGACCGGGCGAAGGCATCGACGAACCGAACGGCGGCCTCGCGGGTCGCCTGCGGGGAGGTGAGGTTGTCGCGCAGCTGGTGCACGCCGAGCACGGCGTAGCGGTAGAGCGTGGCGGAGTTGTACTCCACCGTGCCGATCATGCCCGCGCCGCTGTCCTCGACGTTCTCGTCGTCGACGGCCGTGTAGTAGTCGAACTCGGTACGCACCGCGTGCGTGGACAGAGCGTGGGCCACCTGCACGGAGGCGTCGACGTTCAGGTCCTTGAGGTCGGCGACCATCCGGCCGAACAGGGCGACTTCGGCCGGGTGTCCGGTGGACAGCGCGGCCACCACGGGGAGTTGGCTCACCTCCTTCTTCAAGTCCTCGTCGCTGAGGGCCAGCAGTTCCCCGGCGCGTCCATCGAGGAGGGCGGTGAGGCTGTCGAGCTGCCGCTTCCCGAAGAACAGCAGGTACGCCGACTGCTCCTCCTTCTTGGAGGACTTCTTGATGCCGAGCGGCTCCAGCAGCGCGGCGGTCAGCCGGTCCGCGCCGTCCTTGTCCACACCGGCGCCCCCGCCGGCGGCGGGCAGGACGAGCCGCTCGGACAGCAGGGCGGCGATCCTCTTGGTGCGGGTGGCGCGGTCCGCGGCCGGTTCGGCCTGGGCGAACTCGATCCGGGTGGCTCGCTTCCATGCCTGGGAGGAGACCCGGGCTCGCCGGGCACCGCCGTAGAGGGCCTGCTTCGGGGTCCCGGAGTCGTCCCTGTTGATGTTGGACGGCGGGAGGCTCTGAAGAATGTGGATCTCGACGAAGAGGGTGGGTCGGGTCATGACGGGGGCTCCTTGAGTGGTGATCACGGGTTTCAACGCATGGCGAGGAGCGCGCCCTGCTTTTCACGCAAGGCGCCTTCAGGTCTTCCGGTCAGGTCCGCGGTGTCGTTTCCGTGCGGAAGTCGCGGTCCCACGCAGTGCGGATCCAGGACTGCCGTTCCGGTCCGCGTGTGTCGTCCCAGGCCAGCAGTGCCTCGTGCAGGGCGTCGTAGTCGAGGCCGATGTGCGCGCGGCGCAGCAGCGGCACGAGTCCGCGCAGGTGCTGGGCCAGTTCCCCGGTGTCCAGGGAGGTGAGCAGGGTGCCGAGGCGGCGCTCGATCGCGGTGCGGTCGGCCTCGGAGCCACGAGCGAGGAGGAGACGGCAGGCGCCGCCCGGGGTGAGTCCGGGAGTGTGCACGCTCGTCTCCCTGCCCTGCTGGTGCAGGCCGAAGAGGGTGAGCGCGGTGTGCTCGGCGGCGAAACCGCGGGTCAGGGCACCTCGGGCGCGCAGGCGTGTGCTGATCCGGGTGCGGTGGACGGGCCACATCGCGGGTACGGTTCCGGCTTCGCGGCCGGTTCCGGAGCGCAGCGCCGCCAGCCGGGCGGCGGTCTTCCGGTCGGCGAGGTCGACGGTGGCCCAGTACGGCGGGCCGTCCATGATCTGGCCGTCGGCCGGGGCTTCGTTCTCCGGGTCGGTGTACTGCTGGCCCCAGGCGCGCAGCACCCTGCCGTTGTCCGGCCGCTGCCAGACCGTCAGGTCCTGGTACAGGCGGGTGTAGTCCAAGCCGATGTCGTCGCGGCGCAGCAGGGGGATCAGTCCGCGCAGGTGCTGCGCGAGTTCCTCGACGTCCTGGGCCGACGCCGCGGCCTCAAGCCGACGTTCGGCGGCATTCTCCGACAGAGCCCGATCGGTCAACGCCCGCACCGCTGTACCCAGTCCGACGCCGCGACGGTGGACCGGCCGTCCGCCGGAGGTCTGGTGAAGGCCGAAAAGGGTGAGGGCGACGTGTTCGGCCCGGTAGCTGTCGGTCGGCTGCCACTCGGACCGCCGGGCGTCGGTGAGTTCCACGCGGTGCAGACGCCGCATCGCAGGCACCTCGCCCGGCTCGCGGCCGAGACCGTCACGCAGCGCACGCAGTACCCGCTCGGCCCAGGCCGACGCAGTCCGACTGCCTCCCAGCTCTCCGGCCTGCTCCTGAGCCTGCGCCTGGGTGAACTCCTCCCAGAAGAAGAGCCGGTAACCCGCGTCCCGCTTGCTCATACCGCCCCCTCCCGCGCTTCCGCCGCGCGCGGCAGGATCTCGTTCAGCTTTCTGCGGAACATCCCGTTGGCCTTGCCGCTGCGGAAGACGACGTCCTTCCCGTTCACCTTCTCCACCCGTCCCACCACCGCCCGCGCCGGTACGGCCGCCAACAGCGCGTCCGCCTCCCGCGACGCCACCCGGTGGACAATCACCTCCCACGCCTCCTGGCCCCGTTCGAGCAGGTCGCTGTCGTCGCCAATGCCACTCAGTCCCTTCAGCAGGCGCCGCATGCTCCCGTCCACCGCGTGCAGCAGCCGTACGGAAGGACGCTCCCCCTTGTCCCTCGGAAGCGGCTGGCCACCGACGGCGCGACGCAGGTCGGAGTGGAGACCGTCCAGCGCCCGCCCGACCAGATCGGCCTGCCCCACGCACTCCAGCAGTCCCGCCCGCAGCCATTCCTCGGAGGCGACCAGCGAGGCCACGGGCAGCGGCAGCGCATCGGAGACGGCGTTCTCCACGACGGCGGACTTGTTGCCGTACTCCAGCGCACAGATCTCCACCCCCAGCGGATAGCCGACCGGAAGCACCCCGTACGCGCGCAGCTCACCGGCCTGCAACAGCAGCCGAGAGGTGTACGGACCATCCCCCTCCTCGGGCACGGCGAGAGCGAGGAGAGCACCCAGCCCCTGCCAGGCCGCCCGCCCGGACGCGTGACGGCGCGGACGCCGCGCCGACTGGCCCGCTTTCGGCTTCGCCGTGTGGTACCACGCCGTGTGGGGTTCGGTCTGGGGAGTGAGGGGAAGGCGGTCTCCCGCGCAGAGGACGACCTGCCGTACGACCGTCCCCCGCTCGGTCCACTCGCCGACCAGCCGGATACGCCGTGACTGGAACGTCAGCAGATCCAGCAGACCGTCGGCCGGGCGGGACGACCATTCGGGACCGGCCGGGCTCTTCCGTACCGGCGAGGAGGGGCGCTCGTCCCACGCCCACTGCGGACGGTCCGACTTCTCCAGCCCGGCTGGCAGTACCGGGGTGTTGAGGAGCAGCGTCTCGTAGAGGTTCCGGCCGGTTGGGACGATCACCCCGAGCTGGCCGAGCAGGCCAGTTGCGTTGCCCACCGTCTTCCCGGCCTTGGCCTGCGGGTCCCCCACGGCGCCGGTCTTGATCGCGGCGGTGTCCCAGCACTGAGTGTGCGCCAGCCACAACACGGCCTGACCTGGGGTCAGGTCCAGGTGGTCGGCCTCGTTCAGCCCAGTAAAAATAGGCGAGTTATTGCCGGAGCCGGCGTGCGGCACCAGCAGGGTCGACGGCTTCGTCTCCCCGTTCAGCGCCGTCAGTCCGGCGACCTGGCCGAAGGGGCGCTCGGGGTCGAAGAGGCGGAAGCGGTCGGCGTACCGGACCGTGAGGTAGTCGGTGAGCTTCTCGATCTCCTCCTCGGAGAACCGGCCCCGCTCGAACCGCTGCTTCCACTCGTCGTACGAACGCGGGACGCCCAGCGCGTCGAGGACTACGGGTAACAGCAGTTGGCGCAGCACTGCCGGGAGCATCGTCGCCACCGGCAGATCCAGGTTCCGGATCCCGTGCGCGCCGGTCAGCGTCGCCAGCAACCCGCCGCTGCGGACCTCGCCGTCCAGACGGACGGCCCGTAACCAGCCGTCTCGGACGAGGTCGTCCTCTGGGATCACGACTACTCCCTCTCGTGGCATCGACGCGGACCCTGCGGGGCCGCTACCCCCAGACTTTTGCAAGAAGGCTGGGTAGCTCACCCCAGTTCAGAAAATTTGTTCGTAAATCTCCGATTGGTCATTGGAACTGGCGTTTCACTGCTGGCAATTGGCCGCGAAAGCGGATGTCCCGATTGAGGAGCTAGGCTTGTTCCGCTTTCCCCGTTATGCGGGGGTGTTCCTGCTGGGTAGCTGATGAACCCGTCGTCCCTGCGCCAGCGGGGGAGGGCTCCCGCAGGCGCCTTCACACCTCGACCGTCACGAGCCCCAACTCCGCGTCGTACGTCACCTTCCGGCCGCCGAGCCGCGCCCAGCCGTCCTCCTCCAGGACCAGCGCCTTCGCGTACCGCAGCCACGGTTCTCCGGCCCAGCCCGGCAGAGCGCCGAGGTTCTGCCGGGCCTCCTGGGCCACGGCGAGCGGAAGCCGTACCGTGCCGCCCAGAAGCCGCTCGACGACCGCCTCGCTCGGAGCTTCGCCGTGCGCTCCCAGGCGTGTCCCGTCGTACGCCGTGTAGCCGCCCGGCACCCGGTGCACGATCACGGCCTCGACGCTGGGTTCACCGTCCCGTACGACGGCTTCGAGTTCCTCGTCCGCGTGGGTGCGGTCGCCGCCGTAGTGCAGACCAGCCAGCGTGGTCGACTCCCACTCACGAGGCCGCGTCAGCACCAACTCCCCCGCCCGGGCTTCGCGTTTGCCCTCCTCGGCCAGCCACCCTTCGTACGCCGCCGACTCGCCCCAGGTGGCCGGACAGAGGTTCTCTTCCCCGTAGGCGCGTGCCACTAGGGCGGGTACGTCCTGCGGGATGAGCCACCCGTGGTCCGCCCGGCCTTGGACGCTCTCCGGCAGCGGACCCGCCACCTCGGCCACCAACGCCGCTGCCCGCAGCAGCAGCCACTGCCCGTAGATCGTCACCGACGCGGGCAGAAAACACGGCCGGTCACCGGAGCCGCCTTCGACCCCCGTCACCAGGACCCGAGCCGTCCGGTGCCGTGCGGGTCGGACTGTCCCGGCGTGCCGGTGAAGCCGACCGATCCGCTGTAGCAGCAGGTCCATGGGGGCCAGGTCGGTGATCAGGACGTCGGCGTCCACATCGAAGGACTGCTCGGCGAGTTGGGTCGCCACCACGATCATCTTTTGAGGCCGGGCCGTACCCGCGTCGGGTCCCATCCGGTCCAGGCACGCCTCGGTGCGCTCCGCTCGGTGCACGGCGCACAACCGGCCGTGCAGCAGGTGCAGTTCTCCGGCGAAGTCGCCGTGCCGCAGGGCCTCGTAGATGTTCTGCGCGCGATCCACCTCGTTGACGACGACGAGCACGACGCCGCCGTCCGCCACCTCCCTCACAGCCGCGGCGGCGACGGCTGCTCCGTCCTTCGTGGTGTCCGGCAGCCATGCGGCACGGACGGGCGCCGAAGCCCGCCACGACTCGACGGCGCTCCTCGAACTCTCCACCACCGGCCTGCCGCCGACGGCGAACGCCGCTGTGACGCACGGGTATCCGGCGGGCGGCGGCACCTCCTGCGAACCGTCCTCCGCTCCCAGCGCCCCGGCGAGGTAGGCGTCGACGAAAGCCTGCCGCTGGGCCGGTGGCAGGGTCGCCGACAGCAGCACGACCGGCACCCTCGCCTGGCCCAGCCACCGCAGTGCCTCCAGCAGGAACTGCCGCATGTAGACGTCGGCGGCGTGGACCTCGTCAACGATCACGACCTTGCCCACGAGCCCGGCGAAGCGGAGCATCACGTGCCGGGTCCGTGTCGCCGCGTACAGCAGGTGGTCCACCGTGCCTACAGCGAACGCCGCCAGCAACCCTCGTTTCGGACCCAGAAGCCACACAGGAGGACCACTCCGATCGGCCCCGGTCCCTCCCCCGAACGGCATCCCGAACTCGTCGTCCTCGTCGATCGCCCCGTACACGTCCCACGGATCGGTCTCCGCCTGTGCGCCCTCCCAGATCTCACGCCACCGTGTGTTGAACCGGCGCTTGCCGTGCAACAGCGCCACCTGCGCCGCCAGCTCCGGATCGAACGAACGCACCCACTCCAGCACCTGCCCGTACATCGGATCGCTCGTCGCCTGCGTCGGCATCGCCACGAACACCCCGTCCGACCCGAACCGGGCGGCCAGCACCTCCGCCGCCGCCAACGCGCCCTTCGTCTTCCCCTCCCCCATCGGCGCCTCCACCACCAGCAGCCCCGGCACGGGCAACGACCACGCCCGCTCCACCAACTCCACCTGGGAAGCACGAGGCCGCACCCCCAGCCGGTCCGTCAACGCGTTGACGGACCGGCTGGGGGTGCGGCCTTGTGTTTCCCAGGTGGCGTTGGTGGAGCGGGCGTGGTCGTTGCCCGTGCCGGGTCTGCTGGTGGTGGAGGCGCCGATGGGGGAGGGGAAGACGAAGGGCGCGTTGGCGGCGGCGGAGGTGCTGGCCGCCCGGTTCGGGTCGGACGGGGTGTGCGTGTCGATGCCGACGCAG